>DATIMB010000390.1:0-2742 GCA_035475875.1 Micrococcaceae bacterium | reverse complement strand
ATCGCCTCATGTCCCAGGATGTCGCCCCGATGCATAAAGGGCGTCAGGACGTCGTAGAGGTGGAGGTCCGAGCCGCAGATAGCCGTGCTGGTTATCTGCACGACGGCGTCCGTTGGTTCCTGGATCACCGGATCGGGGACGGTTTCCACGCTCACCGATTCGCGACCCTGCCATGTCACTGCCCGCATGGTGCCTCCTTAGGCTGGTTGGCTCCGCTGATGGGGAAGCTGATTGCAGCCTGCCGCGCGGTCCGCAGGCTCCCTGTATCCCCTTTCGATCCAACTCCCGGCCCGCCCCGGCGTCAAGGTACTAAGCAGGCTGAGGTTATCCCCGCTCCTGCCGCCGGTGCCCCGCTCCACCGGAACACCGGATAGACTTTTTTGTACAGTCCGCAGTTGACCTCTCAGATTGGATCGCGGGTGGATCTCACCTTCATGGTCGTGCTTGTCATAGCGCTGGCTATCTTTTTCGACTTCACGAATGGCTTCCACGACACAGCGAACGCGATGGCAACCCCGATCGCCACCGGCGCTATCAAGCCCAAGACTGCCGTGGCCCTGGCCGCCGTACTTAATCTGGTGGGCGCCTTCCTGTCCACCGAGGTGGCTAAAACCATTTCCGGCGGACTGATCCGCGAAGGCAGTCCCGGCGTTCAAATCACGCCGATCTTGATCTTCGCAGGTCTGCTCGGTGCGGTGTTGTGGAACCTTGTCACCTGGCTTTTCGGGCTTCCGTCCAGTTCGTCCCACGCGCTTTTTGGCGGGCTGATTGGTGCTGCGGTAGTGGGCATCGGTTTCCAGGCGGTGGACCTGAGTGTGCTGCTCTCCAAAATCATCCTCCCGGCGGTCCTGGCCCCACTGATCGCCGGGGTGGTGGCCTATCTGAGCACCAAACTTGCCTACGGCCTGACCAGGCGTACCGACCCGGATTCCGGAGACAAGCTGGTGCAAAAGCGGGGTGGATTCCGCTATGGCCAGGTTTTCTCCTCTTCCATGGTGGCGTTGGCGCACGGCACCAACGATGCGCAGAAGACGATGGGTGTGATCACCCTGGTGCTGATCTCCGCCGGCATGCAGGGCCCGGGTACGGGCCCGCAGTTCCTGGTCATTCTTGGCTGCGCGCTGGCGATAGCGTTGGGCACGTATGCCGGCGGCTGGCGGATCATCCGTACGCTGGGAAGCGGCCTGACGGATGTGAAGCCGGCCCAGGGTTTCGCAGCGGAAAGCAGCACCGCGGCCGCAATCCTCGCCTCCTCGCATCTGGGTTTCGCGCTGTCCACGACACACGTCGCCTCCGGCTCCGTCGTCGGCTCCGGCCTGGGCCGCACCGGCTCCACCGTGCGGTGGGGCGCGTTCGGCAAGATCGCCCTGGGCTGGCTATTCACCCTTCCGGCCGCGGCCGTGGTGGGCGGGCTGGCGGCCCTGATTGCGAAAGCCGGCACCATCGGGCTGGGCATCGACGCCGTCGTGGGCCTGGGCAGCATCATTCTGATCTTTATCCTGTCCCAGCGGCAGAAGGTGGACCACGCGAACGCGATCAGCGAGGTCGACGCCGTCGGCGGCACCGTGCACATCCCCTCCAAAAAGGAACGCAACCGGCTGGCGGCGCAGGCCCGCGCCGCGGAAAAGGCCGCCGCCAAGGCGGTGGCCAGGGCCGCGGAAAAGAGCGCAGCTTCGGCGCGGGCCGAGGAGGCGGCGCGGGGGTACGACGAGGCCCAGGCGCGCGGGAAGGGCCAGCCGCACGGAAAGGCTGCGCCCGGGAAGTCAGGCAAGCAGTCCGTTTCCGGTCCCTCTGACGCCATGCAGCCCGCTACCAAGGCCTCCGCCGGCAAGTCCCCCGCTACCAAGTCTCCCGTCGGCAAGGCATCGGGCGGCAAGTCCCCCGTCGGCAAGGCAACGGGCGGCAAGGCATCGGGCGGCAAGCAGCCAGGCGCAAAGTCCGCCGTCGGCAAACCTTCCAGCGGCAGGCAGCCCGGGGGCAAAGCGTCCGCCGCCAAACCGGGAGCCAACAAATCCGGGTTGCAGCCGTCCCGCAATAGGCCAGGGCGAAAGCCGCCAACCCTACCCGGACAACAGAGCAGTGCCGCCGAGCGGGACGGTTCCAAGCCGGCCCCGTCTGGCACCCGGCCCTCCGAGGGGACCCAGGGACCAACGGCCGATCCTGAGTCGGCGCCGACGGCATCAGCGAAGCAGAAAGGCAAGTCGTGATTAATTGGGGAGCATTCCTGGTTGTTGCGGTCGCGACACTCATTTCCGCCGTTGTGATCGTGGGACTATATGCCACCGGAGTCCGTCTGTACGCGGTCAGCGTTGACGAGCATGTACCCAGCACCCGCATAGCCCGGCTGGCAGCCTATCTCTGCTTCGCGCTCTGTGCAGTCGGCGTGCTGTACGGGATCTACCTGATTGTCCCGTTCTTCCACCAGAAGTAGGAACGGCCAGAGGTAGGAATGGCCCCGCAAAGCAGGTAGGGGGACCGTACCCGGGTCCGCTCCAGTAGTCTTGGGCCATGACACGCACCCAGTACTTCGTGGCCAGCTCCATCGATGGGTTCATCGCGGCACCCGATGGCGGCCTTGACTGGCTGCTGCAGTTCGATGGCTTCGAGGGCGGCCCGGAATCCTACGACAGCTTCCTGGCCGGCGTCGGAGCCATCATCATGGGCGCGGAAACCTACCGCTTTCTGCTGGATCAGGAGCTGGAAGCCTGGCCCTATGCGGACATCCCTGTCTGGGTTTTCAGC
>DATIMB010000389.1:0-16389 GCA_035475875.1 Micrococcaceae bacterium | reverse complement strand
GTCGGGGACATGAAGGTCATGTCCGACTATTACCAGCGTGCGCTGGGCCTGGATGTGGTTGCCGAAGCCGACGGCGGGCTTTACCTGGGCCGCGGCAGCACGCCGCTGGTGCACCTGGAACCGTCTCCGGGCCTGCGGGTTGCCGGCCGCGGCGAGGCCGGACTGTTCCACACCGCATTGCTGTTCACGGATCAGGCATCGCTGGCAGCCACGGTGGCCAGTGCCGCCCGGTACCAGCCCCAGGCCTTCGTCGGCAGCGCGGACCACCTGGTCAGCGAGGCGTTTTACTTCACCGACCCGGAGGGCAACGGCATTGAGCTGTACTACGACCGGCCGCGCACGGACTGGCACTGGGACAACGGCAGCGTCGTCATGGACAGCCTTGCCCTCGCACCCCAAGGGTACCTGCAGGACCACCTGACCGAAGCGGCAGTGGAAGGGCAGCGTCAGGCGGAGGCCGCCGTCGGGCATGTGCACCTTCAGGTCGGTGATGTGCAGACGGCACAGGATTTCTATGTCGGCACCCTCGGCTTCGAGCGGACCGCCGGCTGGCACGGCCAGGCCCTGTTCGTCTCCGCCGGCGGCTACCACCACCACATGGCCATGAACGTCTGGAACAGCCGCGGCGCCGGGCCGCGCAAGAACACGCTGGGCCTGGGCGAGGTCCTGATCAAGGTTCCGGGAACGGACGACGTCGGCGCGCTGGCCCAGCGGCTGGCGGACCATGGCGTCCAGGCGGCCAATACCGGTGCCGAGCTGGCCTTCGATGACCCGTGGCGCAACCGGATCCGGGTTACTGTGGAACCGGCGGCCGCAGCGGCGTAGCGGTCGAATGAACCGGCGTACCACAGCGTGCTGCCGGCAGAATCGATGATGGAGGCAGGGCCGTGCCCGCAGTTTCGGAATTCTTTGTTGCTGACCACCGCGGGGCCATCGCCCACGCAGGGGCGCTGGCGTCGGGCCAGTCCCCGGCGGCGGGCATCCCGCGGCTGGCCGCCCCGGACATCACGGACCTCGATGTTGAGATCCTGGGCGAAATTGCTGCCAAGGCCGTCCATGCCGGCGGAACCGATTGCGCTTTGGGCATGGTGGACATTGAGCTTGATGCCCTCTTTGTGGTGCCAGGGCCCTTGGCTACGGTCTTTGCCGAGCTGAAGGACCTGGAGGACCAGGAGGACGTCACGGCGCTGGCCCAACAGTGGGCCGGCACGGAGGAGATGTCGACGACCGTGGCCGTCACCGAGCCGCTGGTACGCGGGCTTTCGGAGCTGGCCGCCGCGGCCGACCAGGACACGGCTCTGAACCTGTACTTCTGGAACGCCTGACTCGTCGCCCTTCTGGAAAGCCTGACTCGTCCCCGCCACGTGGGCGACGTGTCCCGCGCCGGTCTCCCTCGGCGCGACGGCCGTCGAACGGTCACTAACGGTCCGCTTGCACGTCGAACGGTCGCTAACGGTCCGCTTGCCCGTCGAACGGTCGCTAACGGTCCGCTTGCCCGTCGAACGGTCACTAAGTGTGGCCTTGACAGACACGAAGGTCGTAGATAGCGACCGCTCGCGTTCCGGGGGAGGCCCGGAGTGCCCGGCCGTGTCGCGGGGACTGGGAATGATCTGGCATAATGGACGGGTACTTGATCCGCGCGGCCCCTCTCTCCGTGCGTAGGTCTTGTCCTTGAGAACCCCAGATGATCGGCCCGCCCCACGGGAGCGTGAGACGGGGTTCGCCCCTTTTAGAACCAGGAGTGACCACAAAAGTGGCCGTAAAGATTCGCCTTAAGCGCTTCGGTAAGATGCGCGCACCGTACTACCGCATTGTCGTCGCCGATTCGCGCACCAAGCGTGATGGCCGGGCCATCGAAGAAATCGGCAAGTACCACCCGACCGAGGAGCCCTCGTTCATCGAGGTCAACTCCGACCGGGCCCAGTACTGGCTTTCCGTCGGCGCGCAGCCGAGCGAGCAGGTCGCCGCGATCCTGAAGATCACCGGTGACTGGCAGAAATTCAAGAACCTGCCGGGCCAGGAGGGCACCTTGAAGACCAAGGTCGCCAAGGAAGGCTTCGTAGCACCGGAGAAGTCCTCGGTCATCGTCAAGGAAGCCATCACCGCCAAGGCCAAGAAGGACGAGGCGCCGGCCGAGGCCGCTGCAGAGACCACCGAGGCGCAGTAAATTGCTGGCCGAGGCGCTGGAGCATTTGGTCCGCGGCATCGTTGACAGTCCTGATGATGTCAAGGTCAGCGTGAAGAACAACCGCCGCGGGGAATCCCTCGAGGTGCGCGTTCACCAGGACGACCTGGGCCGCGTGATCGGACGGCAGGGACGCACCGCTCGCGCCCTGCGCACCGTGATCGCCGCCCTGGCCGGTGGCGAGCCGGTCCGCGTCGACGTGGTCGACACCGACCGCCGCCGCTGACTCCGGCACCGCAGCTGCACAGCATCCGGCCCCGGCACCGATAGGTGCCGGGGCCGATCCTCTTTACGCCGGTCCTCACTATAAGGAGTTTCTATGCAGGTCCAGATTGCCAGGATCGGCAAACCGCACGGCATCCGCGGCGAAGTCACCGTCCAGGTGCTTACCGACGCCCCCGACGAGCGCTTCACCGCCGGCACGCAACTGACGGTGGACCCCGCCAAGCTCGGTCCGCTGACGGTGCGCAGTGCGCGCTGGAACAAGGACATCCTGCTGCTGGGCTTCGAGGAGATTAAGGACCGCAACCAGGCCGAAACGCTGCGCGGGGCGCGGCTTTCCGTCGACTCGGAGGATGCCGACGACGACGAGGACGCCTGGTACGAGCACGAGTTGGTGGGCCTGGAGGCCCGGGTCGGCACCGAGGTGGTGGGCAAGGTCGTGGGCCTGAGCACCCTGGCGGTGCAGGATCTGCTGCTGATCGAGAACGCCGAAGGCGAGGAGATCCTGGTCCCGTTCGTCACCGAAATCGTTCCCGAGGTCAACGTGGAAGACGGGTACGTGCTGCTGACACCGCCCCCGGGCTTGTTTGAACTGAACAGGGACTCCGGCAGTAGCGCCGCTACTGATGCCGGCAGCAGCGCCGGTACAGACACCGGCAGCAGCGCCGGGACCGACACCGGCAGCGGGGATGCTGCCCGGGATACCGAGGCCTGATGCGCCTGGATGTCATCAGCATCTTCCCGGAGTATCTGGCACCGCTGGAACTGAGCCTGATCGGCAAGGCGCGCCGGGACGGGATCCTGGACCTCAGGGTGCACGACCTGCGGGACTTCACTACTGACAAGCACCGCTCCGTGGACGACACGCCCTACGGCGGTGGGGCCGGAATGGTGATGAAGCCCGAGCCGTGGGCCCAGGCCCTGGAATCGGTCCTCCCTGGCGGCCAGAGCGCCCCGACCGCACGCCCGACGCTGATCGTTCCCTCGCCGGCGGGGGAGGTGTTCACCCAGGCCCTGGCCTACCAGCTGGCCGAGGAAGAGCACCTGGTCTTCGCCTGCGGACGTTACGAAGGCATCGACGAACGCGTGCTCGAATGGTCGGCGGAGCATTTCGCCGTGCGCCCCGTGAGCCTGGGGGATTACGTGCTCAACGGCGGCGAGGTTGCGGTGCTGGCGATCGTCGAGGCGGTCGGCCGCCTGCTGCCCGGAGTGGTGGGCAATCCGGAATCGCTGGTTGAGGAATCGCATTCCGACGGACTGCTGGAGTACCCGGTCTACACGAAACCCTCGTCCTGGCGCGGCCGGGACATTCCGGAGGTGCTGATCAGCGGCAACCACGCCAGGATCGCCAGATTCCGCCGCGACGAGCAGCTGCGCCGCACCGCAGACCGCCGGCCGGACCTGATCGCCGCCCTGGACGCGACCACCCTGACCAAAGCGGAACGGGCCACACTGGCGGAACTGGGGTACGCCGTCGTCGGCGGCGAACTCAAGCGCCTCTAAACGCCCCCGCCGCCCGCGGGCCTTCCCCGCCCACCCGCCGCAGCGCCCGATTCGCCGGAACCCCATGCCATGTGGCAAAATGGAGCCTTGTGTTTACTGGGTTCGCCCCTGCCACAGGGGAGGCGCAGCCAACAGCCAAACACGCCGGGCTTCCACTCACGGAACGGCCGGTAGAACCTAACTTTCGGCAGTGATTCCTGCAGCCCACGGGCCAACAGGCTTCGCCGCCGTGACGAAAGTGAATGACCTGTGGCGTTCACCAGGAGTGACACTATGCACATCCTCGATTCCGTCGACGCAGCCAGCCTGCGCACCGACATCCCCGCGTTCCGCGCCGGCGACACCCTCAACGTTCACGTGAACATCATTGAAGGCAACCGCTCCCGCGTCCAGGTGTTCAAGGGCTTCGTGCTCGGACGCCAGGGCGATGGCGTCCGCGAAACGTTCACGGTCCGCAAGGTCTCCTTCGGTGTTGGCGTGGAGCGTACCTTCCCGGTGCATTCCCCGATCATCGACAAGATCGAGCTGGTCACCAAGGGCGACGTCCGCCGCGCCAAGCTGTACTACATGCGCGAACTGCGCGGTAAGGCTGCCAAGATCAAGGAAAAGCGCGACGTTCTTCCCGCTAAATAAGGGATCCGCGCATTGAACCACGCGGAACGCCAGCCCAGGAAACTGGGCTGGCGTTTTGTGCTTCTGGCCGTGCTGGTGGTGGTTGTCATCACTGCAGTGATCCGCAGTTGCTGGCTGGACGTCTACTACATCCCATCGGACTCGATGGATCCGCTGCTCAAGACCGGTGACCGCGTGCTGGTGTCCCGGACGTCGTATTCCGCCGCCCCGGTGCGGCGCGGGGACGTGGTGGTCTTTGACGGCCGCGGCTCCTTTGCCCCGCTGGACAGCGGCAGGGGACCGGTCGGTGACGCCGTCCAGGCGGTGGGCGAATGGCTGGGCATCGCCGGCAGCGACACCGTCTACGTCAAGCGGGTGCTGGGGGTGGCCGGGGACCATGTGCACTGCTGCGCCGCCGACGGCCGGCTGGAGATTAATGGAGTTCCCATCTCGGAGGGATATCTTTATCCCGGGGACGTTCCCAGCGAAACGAAGTTCGACGTGGTGGTTCCACCGGGGAGGTTGTGGCTGATGGGTGACCATCGTTCCGTCTCTGCCGATTCCCGATCGCTGCTGGGTGCGCCCGGCGGCGGCCTGGTCCCCACCGACAAGGTGATCGGGCGGCCCATACAGACGCTGTGGCCGCTGGACAGCATCCGTTCGCTGCCGCGCACCACCATTTCGCCCGCCTCCCCGCCATCTGCCCTACCGAAGGACGCACACTAGATGCCCGAAAATACGCCAGGACCGTCCGGGGCGGATGAATCGACCCGGTGGCAGACCAGCCTACCTGCGGAGCCGGAGGACTCCGGGGACCTGGTACGGCCGCAGGAAACGGCTGCGGCGCGGACGCGGGCGGATGGGGCAGCCGACGGCGCGGGCTACGGTGCGGGCTCGGGCCCTGACGGTTCGGGCGGCAACGGCGGCGATGGGACCGACGACGACGGCGGCCGGCGGGCCGTGCGGGGCCGGCGGGGCGGTTCCGCTCGTTCTGCCCGTTCCGGCCGCTGGCGCAGCGGTGCCCTTGGCTGGCTGAGGGAAATCGGAACGATCGTGGTGATAGCCCTGGTGCTGTCCTTCCTGATCAAAACCTTCCTTTTCCGGGCCTACTGGATCCCGTCCGGTTCGATGGAAAACACGCTGGAACTCAACGACCGGATCTTTGTGAACCTGCTGGTGCCGCATCCCTTTGCCCTGCAGCGCGGCGACGTGGTGGTGTTCAAGGACAGCCAGGGCTGGCTTCCGCCCACTGCACCGACGTCACCGGGGCCGTTCAGCTGGGTCAAGGAGGGCCTGACCTTCGTGGGCCTGCTGCCCGATGACTCCCAGCAGCACCTGGTCAAACGCGTCATCGGGTTGCCCGGAGACCGGGTGATCTGCTGCGACGCCGCCGGCAAACTGACCGTCAACGGTGCTGCGCTGACGGAGCCCTACCTCTACCCCGGCTCACCCCCGGCAGATCCGGCCGCACCCTTTGACGTCACCGTCCCCGACGGTGAGCTGTGGGTGATGGGGGACCACCGCGATGAATCCGCTGACTCGCGCGCCCACCAGAACACTCCCGGCAAGGGATTCGTCCCCATCTCGGATGTGGAGGGCCAGGCGACGGTGATCGCGTGGCCGCTGAACCGGATCACGTTCCTGGGCAATTACCCCGACGTCTTCCGGCCGGTACCGTCTCCGGCGCCGCACTCGGCGTCGAGCCCATCGGCCGTGCCGACGGGGCGATAATGGGAGGTGTGAACGGCAAAGCTCCCACCCTTGGGTTTGAGCGCTCCTTCCTTGCCGCCGGACACCGCTTCGTTGCCGGCTGCGACGAGGTGGGCCGGGGAGCCCTGGCCGGGCCGGTCAGCGTGGGAATGGTTGTCATCGACGCGACGGCGCCGCGCGGGCTCTCCAAGGTCAGGGACAGCAAACTGCTCACCCCGGCGGCACGCCAGGCACTGGTGCCGCGGATCCGGAACTGGGCGCTGGCCTACGGGGTGGGGCACGCCTCAGCGGCGGAAATCGACGCGCTGGGACTGATTGCCGCGCTCCGGCTCGCCGGCACACGGGCCTGGTGGCGGGTGCTGGAAACCGGGCCAGCACCCCAGACCGTCATCCTGGACGGCAATCACAACTGGCTTTCGCCCCGGATGCAGGAGTCGCTGTTCGACACCCCCGAGGACCTGGGTGGACCGCCCTGCGGGGCGCCGGTCGTCACGAAGATCAAGGCGGACATGCACTGCCTCAGTGTCGCGGCCGCCAGCGTGCTTGCCAAGGTGGAGCGCGACGCGATGCTGGCGGAGCTGTCCACGTACCACCCGCAGTATGGCTGGGACGTCAATAAGGGGTATGCCACGGCATCGCACCGGGCCGCTATCGGCCTGCACGGGCCGTCACCGTACCACCGGATGACCTGGCGGCTTACCGGGGAAGCGCTGGAAGGGGAAGAGCTGGCGGTCGGAGGGCTGGCGGTGGAAGAGCTGGAAGCGGACGGCCTGACCGAGGAAGAACTGGACGGCGACCTGCAGGATGCGGACGTGCCCGCCGCCGTCGGCCTGAACGTGCCCGCCGCCGTCGGCCTGGACACTGAACGCCCAAGCGGTGGGGGATGATGGAAGCATGAGTGCCGAGGACCTTGAAAACTACGAGACAGACATGGAGCTGCAGCTCTACCGGGAATACCGCGACGTCGTAGGCCTGTTCAGCTACGTCGTGGAAACCGAGAGGCGCTTCTACCTGGCCAACCATGTCGACCTCCAGGCACGATCAGCCGACGGCGAGGTCTATTTTGACCTGACCCTGCAGGACGCCTGGGTCTGGGATGTCTACCGGTCGGCGCGGTTCGTCAAAAACGTCAGGGTCATCACCTTCAAGGACGTGAACGTCGAGGAACTCTCCAAATCCGACGACCTTTCCGTGCCCAAGGAGGGCCTGGGCCTGTAACGGACCCCTTTTCCGCCCACTTTCCCTCCACAGACCAGGGCACCGGCCTTCGCACCCACATGGCTCGGGCACCTCCTTCCATGGGCTGCGGAGTACCTCCAGGCTGGGTAGCGGAGGTGCTCGTGAAAGCAAAGGATGCGTTGGGCCGGCACGGGGAACTGCTGGCAGCGGATTACCTGGAAGACCACGGAATACGCGTGGTCGACCGTAACTGGAGGTGCCCGGCAGGGGAGATCGACCTGATCGCAATGGACGGGCAGACGCTCGTCATCGCCGAGGTCAAAACACGGAAATCAACCAAGTTCGGCCACCCGTTCGAGGCGATCACCGACGCCAAGCTCAGGCGGCTGAAAACGCTGGCCGTGCTCTGGGCCCGGGAGCACGGAGTCTTCGTCCCCCGGACGCGCATTGATGCCCTGGCAGTGCTCGACGACGGCCACGGCGAGCCCGTGGTGGAACACCTTCCGGGGGTGGGATAAATGCCGATGGGACGGACCTTCTCGGTCGCCCTGGTGGGGCTGAACGGCCACGTCGTGGAGGTCGAGGCGGACATCGGCCAGACATTGCCCAACTTTGTCCTGCTGGGCCTGCCCGATGCCTCCCTCAACGAGGCCAAGGAACGCATCCGGGCCGCGGCGCATAACTCGGGGATCCCCCTGAGCAGGCGGAAGATCACCGTGAACCTGGTGCCGGCCTCCCTGCCGAAAAAGGGCTCTGCCTTTGACCTTGCCATTCTGATGGCGGCCCTGCGTGCAGCCGGAGATGTCCGCGATACCGGTCGGACGGTCTTTATTGCCGAACTTGGCCTGGACGGGCGGCTTCGGCCCGTGCGCGGCATTCTTCCGGCTGTGATGGCTGCCGTCCGCGCCGGTTTCGCGGATTTCGCAGTGGCTGCCGGCAATGCCCGCGAGGCGGACTTGGTGCCCGGGGCGCGGGTAGTAGGCTATGGCTCCCTGGCGCGTGTGGCACTGGACTTCGGGGCAGATCCGCAGAACCTGGTCCTGGACGAATACCCTGGCCTTGACCTCGTGGGGACCCCGGACCAGATTCCGGCCGGCGTCCTTGTGGGAGGCCCGCCCGGGCTCCGGCAGGGGGCCGCTTCGGGTGCCGCTTCGGGCGCCGTTTCCGGTGCTGTTGCTGGCGCCGTGGAAAGCCTCCCGGACCTCAGCGATGTCGCCGGCCAGCAGGAGGCCAGGGAGGCCCTCGAGGTTGCAGCGGCGGGTGGACACCACCTGCTGATGGTCGGTCCTCCGGGAGCGGGGAAAACGATGCTCGCGGAGCGCCTCCCCGGGCTGTTGCCGGACCTGGACGATGCCGAGGCCATGGAGGTCACGGCCATCCATTCCCTTGACGGCGGGGCAGCGTCCGTATCGGCACTGATCCGCAGGCCACCCTACGAACGACCGCACCACACCGCGAGCACCGTTTCTATCATCGGCGGTGGCAGCGGCCTTCCGCGGCCGGGCGCCGCTTCACGGGCACACAAGGGCGTGCTTTTCCTGGACGAGGCGCCCGAATACGAGCGGAAGGTGCTGGACGCGCTGCGCCAGCCGCTCGAGAGCGGCGAACTCATCCTGCACCGCTCGGCCGGGACGGCGTCCTACCCGGCCCGTTTCCAGCTCGTACTGGCAGCCAACCCCTGTCCCTGCGGCAAAGCAGCGGGCAAGGGGATGGAATGCACCTGCTCCGCCATGGACCGCAGGCGCTACTTCGGCCGTCTGTCAGGACCGCTGCTGGACCGTGTGGACATCCAGCTTCAGGTCCACCGGCTCTCGCTGGCAGAACTTTCTGCGACCGGGGAACGCGACTCCACCGCGGTGGTGGCAGAGCGGGTGCGGATGGCCCGTGAACGCCAGCGCCGGCGGTTGGCCGACTACGGGCTGGCGCGCAACGCCGAGGTCAGTGGAAAGCTGTTGCGTGGCATCTTCCGGCTGCCGGCCCCCGAGCGGGTCCTGTTGGATAGGGCCCTGGAGTCGGGGACCCTGACGGCGCGCGGCTACGACCGGGTGCTGCGGCTGTCCTGGACCTTGGCGGACCTGGCCGGTACCCGGCGCCCGGGCTCCAAAGAGGTGGGCATCGCCTTGTCGATGCGGCAGCAGGGGCTGGGATCATGACCGCCGGAAGTGAAGACCTGTACGCCGCCGTCCGGCTGGCCCGGGCTGCTCTGACCCGTCTGATGGAACCCTCGGACCTGGTGGGTCTGGCGCTGATCAGGGCGGTCGGACCGGAGGATGCATTGCGGATCGCGCGCGGGGAGGTCAATGCGGGGCCGGGCATCGAGCGCCGGATTGCCACCCAACTGGACGAAGCAGACTCCCTCTCCGGCTGGCAGGGGCTGGCCCCGGCCATCCAGCGCTGGATTCCCCGGTTGCCGGATCTGGCCCCGCAGCGGGATCTGGAGGTGATAAGCCGTCTGGGCGGAGGACTCCTGGTCCCCGAGGACCCGGAGTGGCCGGATGCACTGACGGATCTGGGGCTAGTTGAGCCCATCGCGCTGTGGGTGCGCGGCCCTCACCGCCAACTGCCGCCGCTGCAGCAGTGTGTGGCGGTGGTCGGATCGCGCGACAGTACCGGGTACGGCGCCAGCGTGACGGCTGACATCGCGCATGGGCTCGCCCAGCGGGGTCTGACCATTGTCAGCGGAGGCGCCTACGGTATCGACGCCCAGGCCCACCGTGCGGCACTGGCAGGTACGCGCAGCGGCATCCCCACGATTGCGGTCATGGCCGGTGGCGTGGACCGCTTCTACCCGATGGGCAACGAGGAACTGCTGCGCACCATTGCCCGGGAAGGCGCCATGATTGCCGAGGTTCCACCCGGGTCCAACCCCACCCGCTACCGCTTTCTCCAACGCAACCGGCTCATCGCCGCGTTGTGCAGCGTTACGGTGGTGGTCGAAGCCCGCTGGCGTTCCGGAGCCCTGAGTACCGCCCACCATGCTGACCTTCTCAGCCGCAATGTGGCTGCGGTACCCGGGTCCGTTTACTCGGCCAACTCTGCCGGCTGCCACCGGCTGCTCCGCGAGGGGGCCGCGGTCTGCGTCACGGACGCTGCCGAGGTGGCGGAACTGGCGGGAGCCAGCGGGCAGAACCTGGCCACTGAGGCGTCAGGCCCCAAGGCAGACCACGATGGGCTGAACCTGGAAGACCTGATGCTGCTGGATGCGCTGCCGGCGGTGGCGGGTACGACGGTGGACAAACTCTGCACCGTTGCCGGACTGGGCCTGCAATCTGTCCTGTCGGGGCTGGGCCGGCTCGAGATCATGGGACTGGCGGAAAGGACCAACGGCCACTGGCGGCGCCGCAAGAAGGCATAAGCATCTGCCGTTTGGTGCCCGGTGGCCAATGTCCGGGATGCTCAGTAGGCTGAGAAAGTGAAGCTATGCGTGATTTGCCGATAAACAGCAGGAGGCAGAACCATGACCGAGCAGAATCTTCCGGATCCGGATCTTCGGGTGGTTGGTGAGGACCACGCCATTCCCGACCGGGACGCGGACGCTGTTTCCCCGGACCTTCTCGAGGCTGACGCCGATTCCGCCGCCAACGCAGATACGGAGTCCGTTGATGCCGATGACATCCTCGGCAACGCCACAGAGGCGGATGTCACGGATACCGACGACCTGGACATACAGACCCAAGCTGAGATCGATTCACGGGACGCGGAACGCCTTGACCCGCTGGAAGGGGGCCTGTCGGACGACTACCCGGGCGCGGCGGAAACCGATCCGGACAACTGGCGCCAGGACCCGCTGCTGCAGGACGAGCCAGGACGCGTTGCCTCGGATGAACCCGGGGTGGAATCGGACCAGACGCTGCGCGACGAAACCGAGACGGAGCGCTACCGCAACGGCGACGAACAGGTGCCGCCTGACGAGCCGACCATAGGGGAGGCAGCGGGGGACGTGGACTTTGGTGATCCGATGGATGACGAAGATACGGACGCAAGCAATGATTCGGCCAACTTCGGCGGTTCGCCGCTGAGCCAGTTCAAGGAGGATGAGCTGGACAGCTGATCCCGGATCCAACGAGTTCGGCCAGCCCCGGCGGTGCGGCTTGATCGCACCCCTATGGAGCCGCACAGTAGGGGTGTGGACGAAACAGCACGCCTGCCGGAGCCTTTTGCCGGCGCAGCGCACGGATTCGAGCGTTACCTCGTGCAGGAACGCGCGCGATCGGCCCACACGGTTCGTGCCTATCTGGGCGATGTTGAAAGCCTGCTGATCCATGCCCTGACCGAGGGCGCCAGCAGCCTGCAGGACCTGGAATTGGGAACATTGCGCCGCTGGCTGGGGGAGCAGAGCGCCGCGGGCATGTCCAGGGCGACGCTGGCCAGGCGGGCGGCAACGGCGCGCAGCTTCACGGCCTGGGCGCTCCGCGAGGAACTGATAGCGCTGGACCCCGCGCTGCGGCTCAAGGCGCCCAAACGGGAGAAGACACTCCCCGGAGTTCTGGCGCGGCCGCAAATGGCCCGCCTGTTCGCGGAACTTGAGCAGCGAGCCGCCGGCGGGGACGCGGTTCCACTGCGGGACCTGGCCGTAGTGGAGTTGCTGTACGCGACCGGGCTGCGTGTCGGGGAGCTGGTTGCCCTGGACATCGATGATCTGAACCAGGAGCGGCGCACGCTCACTGTGGTGGGTAAGGGGAACAAGGAACGTACGGTTCCCTATGGCCAGCCCGCGGCTGCTGCTTCGCGTGCCTGGCTGGACCTCGGCCGTCCGAAACTCGCCACGGCACAGAGCGGTCCGGCCCTGTTCCTGGGCCAGCGCGGAAACCGGCTGGACCAGCGCCAGGTCCGCTCCGTCGTCGAACGCCTGTTCCACGGCCTGGGCGACACCGCAGCCACCAGTCCGCATGCGTTGCGGCACTCAACCGCCACGCATCTGCTGGACGGAGGGGCGGACCTCCGGGCGGTCCAGGAGATCCTGGGCCACAGTTCCCTCGCAACCACCCAGATTTACACCCATGTCTCCGTGGAAAGGCTCCGCGAGAGCTACCACCAGGCCCACCCCAGGGCTTAATAAGGACCCGAAATCCCATCTGGAGAATTCCACTGGCGTTATTCGCCGTTGTACGGCACAATGTGAGGAGCACCGCTGGGAAGCGGCGGGGAGAAGGACTTTTCGAAAGCGCTTTGGGAAAGGGCTTTTGGGAACTATTTCTTGCCGGCGCAGCTGGAAGCTGTGCTAAATATTAGGGACTGCAATTTTTAGGGACGGTGGAATAACAATTCCCGCGCATTGAAGCAATTGAATACCTGCCAGGCCGAAGGTCGTTGGGGAAGACGTACCTACAGCTATGGAGGATGGAATGTCTGTTGTGATGACGCGTGGTGTGTTGTTCGTCCACTCTGCCCCTACCGCGTTGTGCCCGCACGTGGAATGGGCCATCGGGTCGGTGGTCGACAAGCGGACCGACCTTGAGTGGACCGCTCAGCCTGCTGCGCCCGGAATGTTCCGGGCGGAGCTGTCCTGGGCAGGTCCGCAGGGGACGGGTTCCTTGCTGGCCTCTGCCCTGCGCGGCTGGGCGCATCTGCGCTATGAGGTTACGGAGGAGGCCAGCGCAGGAGTGGACGGCGGCCGTTGGTCGCATACTCCCGAGCTGGGGATCTTCCACGCCGTGACGGACGTGCACGGGAACATCCTGGTTTCCGAGGACCGTATCCGCTATGCCTACGAGGCCGGCGCCGGGGATCCTGCGGCCGTCTACCATGAGCTCTCCCTGGCGCTGGGAGAGGCGTGGGACGAGGAACTGGAGCCGTTCCGCCATGCGGCCGAGGGCGCCCCGGTGCGCTGGCTGCACCAGGTCGGCTGAGCCTCCAGGACACACCAACCCAATAGCAGGCAAACCCATAGCAAAGACGAAGGAGCCGGTCCCGCGGGACCGGCTCCTTCGTCTAATTCTGCATTAGCTACCCAACGGTCAGCCATCCGGGGTCAGCTAACCCCGTGATGAGTGCAGCACCCCGCCTCCGCTGCCCGGCACCAGCGGGGCAGCGGACGCCGTCGTCAGTGGTTCCTGATGACGATGACGGCGTTGTGGCCGCCGAAACCGAAGGAGTTGCTCAGGGCCACGATGTCGCCGGCGGGAAGGTCCCGGGCGGTGGTGACCACGTCGAGCGGGATCTCCGGGTCCTGGTGTTCCAGGTTGATGGTGGTGGGAGCCCTGCGCTCGTATACCGCCAGCACGGTCATGACCGCCTCTACGGCACCCGAGGCGCCGAGCAGGTGCCCGGTCTGCGACTTGGTCGCCGAAACGGCCACGTTGTCGACGTGATCGCCCAGGGCTGCCTTAAGGGCGGTGTACTCGGGCTTATCACCGACCGGGGTGGAGGTGGCGTGGGCGTTGACATGGACCACGTCCTCAGGCAGCGCCCGGGCGTCGAAGAGGGCCGCTTTCAGGGCGCGGGTGGCTCCCAGCCCTTCCGGATCGGGTGCGGTGATGTGGTAGGCATCCGCGGTCACCGAGGCGCCGGCGAGTTCGCCGTAGATCCGTGCCCCGCGGGCCAGGGCGTGTTCCTCGGCCTCCAGCACCAGGGCTCCGGCGCCTTCGCCCATCACAAAGCCGTCCCGGTCCCTGTCGTAGGGGCGGGAAGCGTGCTCGGGGTCGTCGTTGCGGCGGGACAGGGCCTGCATGGAGGAGAAGGCTGCCATCGGCAGCGGGTGGATCGCCGCCTCGGCGCCGCCGGCCATGACGACGTCGGCCTTGCCGGAGCGGATGAGCTCCATGCCCTGCTCCAGGGCTTCGGTGCCGGAGGCGCAGGCGGAGACCGGGGTGTGCGCGCCAGCACGGGCGCCCAGGTCAAGGCTCACCGCAGCGGCGGCGCCGTTGGGCATCAACATCGGGACGGTCATGGGCAGCACCCGGCGCGGCCCCTTCTCGCGCAGCGTGTCCCAGGCATCAAGCAGCGTCCACACCCCGCCGATGCCGGTGGCGAAGGCGACGGCAAAACGTTCATGGTCAATCTCGGTGATACCGGAATCCTGCCATGCCTCGCGGGCTGCGATGACGGCGAACTGGCTGGAGGGATCCAGCCGCTTGGCCTCGACCCGGGTGAGGATCTCGGAGGCGGGAGTGGAAACGCGGGCAGCAAAGTGGACCGGCAACTGGTACTTCTCGACCCACTCGTCGCCCATCGTATGGGCGCCGGACAGCCCTACGAGGGCGTTCTTCCACATTGTCGGGACATCGCCGCCAATGGGCGTGGTAGCTCCGAGTCCGGTAATGACAACTTTGCGGGCCATGATCTGCTCTCTGCAATCAATCAGGAGGTAACTGAAAAACGGGGGTCGCCGGTGGCCGGCCGCGGGGGCCGGCCACCGGCAGGTGCCGCGGAGGAAGGGCTAGGCCTGGGCTCCGGAGATGAAATTGACGGCGTCGCCAACGGTCTTGAGGTTCTTGACTTCCTCGTCCGGGATCCGGACGCCGAACTTCTCTTCGGCGTTGACCACGATGGTCATCATCGAGATCGAGTCGATGTCCAGGTCGTCGGTGAAGGACTTGTCGAGCTCGACGGCCTCCGGTGCCAGGCCGGTTTCCTCGTTGACGATTTCGGCCAAACCGGCCAGGATTTCTTCGTTGCTAGCCATTGACGGCTCCTTTTCTTGTGTTCGTGCTGTTTACATTGTGTGCGGGTACATACTATGGACACCATTGCGGTGAGGTGGGCCTTCGGGGGCGGTTCAGGGCAGGACAATCACCTGGGCGCCGAATACCAGGCCCGCTCCGAAGCCGATCTGCAGCGACAGTCCGCCGCTGAGCTGGGGGTTTTCCTTCAGCAGCCGGTGCGTGGCGAGAGGGATGGAGGCAGCGGAGGTATTGCCGGCGTCGGCAATGTCCCGGGCGATCACCACGGATTCGGGGATCTTCAGCTGTTTGGCGAGCTCGTCGACAATGCGCATGTTCGCCTGGTGCGGGACGAAGGCCGCCAGATCGGCCGAGGTGATGCCGGCCTCGTCGAGGGCCCGCTGCGCGGCCTTGGCCATTTCCCAAACGGCCCAGCGGAACACGGTTTGCCCGTCCTGCCGCAGGGTCGGCCAGAGCGTGGTCTCGGTGGCGGCCACCGCGGCCTCGTCCGTCTCGGCGTCGCCCTTCATGGCGGTCCGGCTGAATTCGCGCACTTCCAGCAGCGAGTGCGTCATGCCGATCGCGTCCCATTTGCTGCCGTCGGAGCCCCAGACGGAGGGCCCGATGCCGGGTTCCTCGGAGGGGCCTACGACGACGGCGCCGGCGCCGTCGCCGAGCAGGAAGGAAATCGTCCGCTCGTGGTTGTCGATGACATCGGAGAGTTTCTCTGCACCAACGACCAGCACGTAGTCCGCGGTCCCGGCACGGACCAGGGCGTCCGCCTGGGCAACCCCGTAGCAGTAGCCGGCGCAGGCGGCGGAAACGTCGAAGGCGGGGGCAGGGGTGGCGCCGAGCCGTTCGGCGAGCAGGGATGCCGCCGACGGTGTGGCGTACGGGTGTGTCACGGTGGAGACAATGATGGCACCGAGCTGGGCCGCTTCAATGCCGGCAGCCGCCAGGGCCTCACGGGATGCCGCCTCCGCCATGTCGATGACACTGACGTCTTTGCCGGCGCGGTGCCGGGTGACAATACCGGTGCGCTGGCGGATCCATTCGTCGGAAGAATCGATCCACTGGCAGATGTCCTCGTTGGTGACGATGACGTCCGGACGGTGGGCGCCGATGCCAAGGATACGCGTGTATTCACGCAGCGGTGTCTGTTTCAGGGTCGGTGTGCTCACTGAAGTTCCTTCTTCGGGCTCGGCCAGTGTTGCCGGCTGCCCGGGGGCAGCCGAATGGTGGTCTGCGTGCTTTTTAGCCGGCACGCAGCAGCTCCCGGGCGGCATCCAGGTCTGCTGGGGTCTTCACGGCAACCGTAGCAACTCCGGGCATGCCGCGCTTGGCCAGGCCTGCCAGGGTTCCGGCCGGGGCGAGTTC
>DATIMB010000388.1:0-3255 GCA_035475875.1 Micrococcaceae bacterium | reverse complement strand
AACCCCGATGTGGAGATAGGCACGTCGCTCTCCCAGGCCGGCTGCCGGGACGTGCCGGCCCTGCACGGCTGGGCCGCGGCCAGCTGGATGGAAGGCGACCAGCAGCTGCGGGGGAACCTGTGCGTGGTGCACGAATTCATCGCCGGCGGCCAGGACGTCTGGACCCTTGCCAAGAACGCCGCCACCGAAGGCCGCGACTTCACCGAGCAGGCGGCCGCAATCGGCCGGGCTACCGCGAACGTGCACCGCAGCCTGCTGGCCAGCATGGGCGGCCACACGCCGTCTGCCCGGGAACGGGAAGCCTGCCTCGAGGCCATAGTGGCCAGAATCCGGTGGGCCTGGGATGAGGCCGCCGCCGTCGTCGGGCCCTACGACGGCCACATCGCCGCTGTGATCGACCGGCTGCGCGCCGTACCTGACCTGCCACCCCTGCAGCGCATCCATGGCGACCTGCATCTGGGCCAGTTGCTGCACTCGGAGAATGACGGCGTCCAGCGCTGGCTGATCCTGGATTTTGAAGGAGAGCCGCTGCGCCCGGTCGCGGAACGGAACCAGCCGGACCTGCCGCTGCGCGACGTCGTCGGCATGCTCCGCTCCTTCGACTACGCCGCCGCCACCGCCCTGGGACCCATCGGCGCGACCCTTGCCGATGCCGCGGAACAAACCTCCGCCGGGGAATCCGCCAGGCTCCGCCAGACCCGTGCCCAGCAGTGGGTGCAGGAGGTCTCGGCAGCATTCCTGGGCGGATATCAGCAGTTGCAGGAAGGTCCGATTGACCAGGACTCGCCGCTGTTTGTGGCACTGTGGCTGGACAAGGCGTTATACGAGGTGGTCTACGAGAAACGGAACCGGCCGGACTGGGCGGAAGTCCCGGTGCGGGCCGTACGGCAGGCGTTGGAGTCGATGGAAAGCGGTGCAGTGATGGATGGACATACCCCCGGGCCGGTCAACCCCGCTCCAGATGAACCCGGAGCGGGAGCGTCCGAAGCCAGCGCGTCCGGAGGCGGCGCTTCCGGATCCAGCCAGGCCCCTGGCCGGGCGCCGATCCCGGTCTCCCAGGAGATCCTGCAGCGCATCTCCGACGCCAGCTACTACTCGCCGCACTCCGTGCTTGGGGCCCACCTGGACTCTCACGGCCATGTGACCATCCGTGCCGTGCGGCACCTGGCCAAGGACGTCGTCGTCGTCACCGCCACCCAGCGGGTGCCGATGTGGCACGAATTCGGCGGCATCTGGACCGCCGTGCTGGAACCGGAAGACCCGGGCCACGCCCCGGACTACCGGCTGGAGGTCAGCTACCAGGACGGCATCACCATCACCTCCGACGACCCGTACCGGTTCCTGCCCACCCTTGGCGAGCTGGACAGGCACCTGATCGGCGAGGGCCGGCATGAGACGCTGTGGACCGTGCTGGGCTCGCATGTACAGCGCTACCACTCTGGCCTGGGCAACGTGACGGGCGTCAGCTTTGCCGTCTGGGCCCCCAACGCTCAGGCGGTGCGGGTGATGGGCGATTTCAACAACTGGGACGCCCGGCATCACGCCATGCGCAGCCTGGGCTCGTCCGGAATCTGGGAAATCTTCATCCCCGACGTCCCGGCCGGTGCGCGCTACAAGTACGAAATCCTGGGCCGGCACGGCGGCTGGTTCGAGAAGGCGGACCCGATGGCCTTCGGTACCGAAGTCCCGCCGCTGACCGCCTCCCGGGTGGTCGAATCCAGCTACCGCTTCGGCGACGGCGAATGGATGGAGGCCCGGGCCGCCCGCGACCCGCACAACTCGCCGATGAGCGTCTACGAGGTGCACCTGGGATCCTGGCGGCTGGGACTCGGATACAAGGAGCTGGCCAAGGAACTGGTGGAGTATGTCCGGTGGATGGGATTCAGCCATGTTGAGCTGATGCCGGTGGCCGAGCACCCGTTCGGCGGCTCCTGGGGCTACCAGGTCACCTCCTACTATGCCCCGACCTCGCGGTTCGGGCACCCGGACGAGTTCCGGCATCTGGTGGACGCCCTGCACCAGGCCGGCATCGGGGTGATCATGGACTGGGTGCCGGCACACTTCCCGAAGGATTCCTGGGCGCTGGCCCAATTCGACGGCGGGCCGCTGTACGAGCACTCCGACCCCCGGCTGGGCGAGCACCCGGACTGGGGGACGCTGATCTTCGACTTCGGCCGCAGCGAGGTGCGCAACTTCCTGGTGGCCAACGCGCTGTTCTGGCTGGAGGAATTCCACATCGACGGGCTGCGGGTGGACGCGGTGGCCTCGATGCTGTACCTGGACTATTCGCGCGAAGCGGGGCAGTGGAGTCCCAACCGCTTCGGCGGCCGGGAGAACCTGGAGGCCATCTCTTTCCTGCAGGAGGTCAACGCCACCGCCTACAAACGGTATCCGGGCATCGTGACCATCGCGGAGGAATCCACCGCGTTCCCCGGCGTCACCGCACCGACCAGCGGCGGCGGCCTGGGCTTCGGCCTGAAATGGAATATGGGCTGGATGCACGACTCGCTGGCCTACGTTTCCGAAGATCCGGTCAACCGGCGCTGGCATCACGGCACCCTGACGTTCTCCATGGTCTACGCCTACACGGAGAACTTCCTGCTGCCCATCAGCCATGACGAGGTGGTGCACGGCAAGGGGTCGATGCTGCGGAAAATGCCCGGTGACCGCTGGCAGGAGCTGGCCAATCTGCGCGCCTTCCTTGCCTACCAGTGGGCGCATCCGGGCAAGCAGCTGATTTTCATGGGCACGGAATTCGGCCAGGAAGCCGAATGGAGCGAACAGCACGGGCTGGACTGGTGGCTGACGGACAACCCGCCGCACCGCGGCCTGCAGCTGCTGGTCCGCCAGCTCAACGAGCTCTACCGGCAGACTCCGGCCCTGTTCGAGCTGGACAACGACCCCGCCGGCTTCGAATGGATCAACGCCAACGACGGGGACCATAATGCGCTCTCCTTCATCCGCCGCGACCGCGCCGGCAGGCCGCTGGTCTGCCTGGTGAACTTCGCCGGAAACCCCCATCTGGACTACCGCGTGGGTCTGCCCTCCGGGGGGCGCTGGATCGAGGTCCTTAATACGGACGACCACGAATACGGTGGCTCCGGTGTGGGTAACGGCGGCATGGTGGTCGCGGAAGCGGAGGGCTACGACGGTAAGGCGGCGTCGGTTACGCTCACGCTGCCTCCGCTGGGCGTGCTGTTCCTGGCGCCAGCCGACGACGGCGCTGAGGCTGGTGCTAGTGCTAGTGCTAGTGCT
>DATIMB010000387.1:0-2644 GCA_035475875.1 Micrococcaceae bacterium | reverse complement strand
TCCGCCGTCGTGGTTGGTCACCGAACGCTCCGTCCATGCGAAGGCCCGCGAGGACGCCAAGCTGGCCAAGGAGCGCGAGGCGGCGCGCCGGCCCAAGAGCTGACCCGGCGGCCGCCTAAGCCGGCTATCCGGCGTCGGCCGCCAGGATTTTCGCCGCCGTATACTGGCCCATCCGCACCGCGCCGTCCACATGCTGGTAGCCCTCGGCGGCAAGGTCGGAGGAGGACCAGTAGATCGGCCCCACCGGCTTGCGCTGGTCCGCGCCGTACCGGTGCAGGCCGCCCAGATCGAAGCTCGCCGCGTAGGCACCGCGGGTCCATTCCTCCGAGCCCCAGTCCGACTCGTAGTACACCACCGGGTCCAGCGCCTCATCACCCAGGAAGGCCGCCAGCGACTGGAGCGTCTCCTTCCGGCGGTCCTCGGCGTTGAGCGAGAACGCGTAGTCGGCCTTCTCATCGGAGATAAAGCCCACCAGGGTACCCCGGGGATCACCGTGGTTGGTGTTGTCGTAGACCTCCTGGACCAGCGACGAGGCGCTGAAGCCGGTGCCGGAGAGCCCGTCGGCGCGCCAGAACGGCGTTTCGTACACGGCGTGCACCTTGATCACCAGGCCCAGCGACTGGTGCTGGTGCATCTGGTGCTGGCGGCGTGGCAGCGGCGGTTCGAAGGACACGCGCGAATACAGGTTCGGCGGCACCGCCATCACGACGTAGTGGGCCGTCACGATGGCCGTATCCGAGATGACTGTCACGTCCCCGCCGGTCACGGGCGCAGGCGAGCCGGGCGCGCAGGCGCTGCCGCCGTCGGCCGCTGCAGCGTTCTGGCCGGCCCAGCGGATGGTGCGCACCGGGCTGTTCAGGATGACGTCCTCGCCCAGGTCCCCGGCGAGGCGCTGGGACACCTGCTGCATGCCGCCGATCACCCGCTTGTCCAGGATAAAGTCCTCATCCACGAGGTTGGAGAATGAACCGGCGGAGGCAGCCATCAGCACGGCCTGGAGCGCGGAGAAGGCGTGTGCCGGCTTGGTGAGCATGCCGCCGGCAATGAACAGGCCGATGTTGTTGCAGGCCTCCTCATCGGCGGACTGCTGGCGCAGCCAGTGATGGAAGGAGACGGTGTCCAGCTCGCGCGCCCGGGGATGGGCCCAGGGCTCCTCGGCGCCGACTTCCGCTGCGAGCTGGTCGAGCACGCCGATCAGGCGGTTCATTTCCGCTTCGGTATGCCCGTTGACGGGGAACATCTCGCCGGTGTAGCGGGTGCGCTTGCCGTCCGGACCGATGTAGACGGATTCGCCAGCGCGGTAGCGGTCGTAGGTCTTCAGCCCGAGCCGGTCCAGCAGCCCGATCAGCGCTGTCTGGTCCGGCGACACCCACTGGCCGCCGATTTCCAGCGTGGCGCCGTCGATGACGTTGGTCCAGGTGCGACCGCCCACCCGGTCCCGGGCCTCCAGCACGGCCACGCTCAGCCCGGCCTTCTTCAGCTCCCAGGCTGCGGTCAGGCCGGAAGGACCGGCCCCGACGACGACGACGTCGCGCTCCAAAGTTTGCATTTCTTCCTCTCCGTTCAGTCCCGCGTGAGCAGGCTAACTAAATGAATGACGTTCATTTATTAGAACTCTAGCGGACCCGGCGCGCTGGGGGAAGGGCAAAATGGAATAATCTCAGGCGGGGCTTGGCAAATGTATGCCAAGCAGCAAATACAGCCGAAGAACGGAATGGGGGACAGCACATGGTCGCTGCACAGCAGGCCAAACGCCGCGCCGGCCGGCCGCCCAGTGCGGTGCTGGGGCCGGCGCACATCACCAAGGCCGCACTGAAACTGATCGAACAGGACGGGTACAAGGGCCTGACCATGTCGGCGTTGGCCCGCCGGCTGGGCGTGGCGCCCTCGGCTCTTTATAACCACGTCGCCTCGAAGGCTGACGTGCTCCTGCTGGTCGAAGACCACCTGATGGCTGGCGTTGATGTCAGCGGGTTCGGCGCCGAACCCTGGGACGAGGCGGTGCGCCGCTGGGCCTGGTCGTACCGGAACGTCTTTGCCCGGCATACCCCACTGATCAACGTGATCGCCGTGCTGCCGGTTACCAACGCGCCCCAGACCGTCACGATGTACGAGGCGGTGACGGCCGGGTTCCTGGACGCCGGCTGGCCGCAGGAGCGCATTATCGACGCCATTGTTGCGCTGGAATCCTTCATCTTCGGCTCGGCGTTCGATGTCACCGCGCCGGAGGACATCTTCGACACCGGCACCCTCGCGGCCGACAACCCGCTGTTCAGCGCCGCCGTCAGGAGCCGCAGCATCCGGAACAGCGCCAGCCCCGGTTCCGGCAGCGCCGCAGGTTCCAGTTCCAGTTCCAGTTCCAGTTCCAGCGACAGTGCATTCAGGCTGGGCCTGGAAGCGCTGATTTCCGGCCTGCGGGCATCGCTGGACCCGGTCGAGGCAAAGCCCGCCGTCTGACGCGGGCAGTGCGCAGCCTGTTGCCACTGGCCAGAGCCGTGCCGCATCCCTAGGCTGGAAATGAACAACAGACTGGAAATGAACAGTGCCTCACCTAGGAGAGAACCATGGGTAACACCCTCAGCCATGCCGCCCTTCGGTTGACCACCGGGGCCTTCATCCTGAACACCGGCATCGGAAAGCTGAA
>DATIMB010000386.1:0-5239 GCA_035475875.1 Micrococcaceae bacterium | reverse complement strand
GCCTGGATTCCGACGGCGGCTGCGGACGTCGTGTCGTCGGCGGATGCAACGCTGCAAACGCTGGTTGCCAGTGCAACCCCGGTGACGACGGCGAGCGCCCGCAGACCATTGTGTGGCTTGGGCTTTCTCATGGATCTCCTCATGCTGGTTGCCGGCCCGGGCCTGTGCGCGGACGCACTTATCCCTCGTGGCCCGCCGGCATGCGGGTGACAGTGTTAATTGGTGCGGCGAAACGGTAGTGCTGTCTCTACCCTTATGTGCGCGCGCTCACATGTCAAAGTCTTTGTGAAACTTCTTTTACAGTTTTGTCACACGTTTCCCCCGTCGGGGTAGTAGTTCCCCAGGGTTTCGGCCCTGAACTCGAAGTAGCTGCCGTTCTCAATGGCGCGCCGGGCGTCGTCGACCATCCTGACTACGAAGCGCTCGTTGTGGATCGAAACCAGCGTCGCGGAGACCATTTCCTTAGCCCGGAATAGGTGGTGGATGTAGGCGCGGCTGTAGTTGGTGCAGGCGTAGCAGTCGCAGCCCTCCACCAGCGGGCCGAAATCGCGCTTGAAGCGGGCGTTGGAGAGGTTGCGCCTGCCGTGCGGGGTGTAGAACGCGGAGGTCCGGGCCACCCGGGTGGGGGAGACGCAGTCAAAGGTGTCCGCACCATTTTCGATCGCGGTGAAGATATCGTCCGGTTCGGAGATGCCCAGCAGGTGCCGCGGTTTGTCCTCCGGCAGTTCCTCGTTGCACCAGCGCACAATCGTGCCCAGGTTTTCCTTCTCTAGGGCACCGCCGATGCCGTAGCCGTCGAAGTTCATCCCGCCCAGGTCGCGGGAGGCCTTGCGCCGCAGGTCCTCGTACTGCGCGCCCTGGATCACGCCGAAGAGTGCCTGGTACGGCTTCTCCGCCCGCTCGGCGGTGAGCCGGAAATGCTCCGCCACGCAGCGCTCGGCCCAGAGCCGGGTCCGCTCCAGCGACATCTCCTGGTAGGCGCGGGAGTTCATCAGGGTGGTCAGCTCGTCGAAGGCGAACATGATGTCCGCACCCAGTTGGTGCTGCACGCGCATCGACACCTCCGGGGTGAACCGGTGCCGGTCGCCGTTCAGATGCGACTTGAACCAGACGCCGTCGTCGTCGATGTGGGCCAGCCGCTCCTTGCCAACGGCCACCCTGTCATCAGCGCCGGCCTCGGCGGTGCCGGCCGCCGCGTCCATGTTGATGACCTTTTTGAACCCGGAGCCCAGCGACATCACCTGGAAACCGCCGCTGTCGGTGAAGGTGGGTCCTGGCCAGTTCATAAAGGCGCCCAGCCCGCCGGCCTCATCGACCAGGTCAGCGCCGGGCTGCAGGTACAGGTGGTACGCATTGGCCAGCAGCGCCTGCGCCCCGAGATCGCGCATCGCCTCCGGCAGCACGGCCTTCACCGTGGCCTTGGTGCCGACCGCGATGAACGCAGGGGTGGCAATGTCCCCGTGCGGGGTGGCGATGGTTCCGGTCCGGCCCTGGAAGCCGCCGCCGTTGGCCGATTCCTGTCCGCCGGATGGATTGCAGGTGTCCGAAAGCCGGCGGCGGACGGCGAAGGAAAACTCGGATTGTTTGGCAGAGGCAGGCACCTCCCTATTTTGCCAGTAACCGGCGTGCCCTCCCGCCATGGGGGACGGTCGCAGGCCGCCCTGTTGCCTGCAGCGTAGAAAAAATTTGCCGGAATGCACTTCCATCGCAGACGTTCGTCATTATGCTGAGCACGTCAGGATTTGGGATCCATCTCGCTGAGGAGCTGTGCATGTCCACGACGGAAAGCTCGCCCGATATTCCAACCAGGGGTCCGGCAAGACCGGCGCCCTACGTGATCAGCGCGGTGCTGCTGGCCATCGCCATCATCTTTCCCCTGATCGTGCCGATATACGCGCACGCCGAACCACACTTCATCGGGATGCCGTTCTTCTACTGGTACCAGATGCTCTGGGTGCCGATTGACGCGGGGCTGATCGGCATCTGCTACGTGCTGATGACGCGCGAGGACCAGCGCCGGCGGGACGTGCTCAAGCGGGACTTGCCCCGTGCGGGCAGCCCGGCAACCAATGACGACGGCGGTGAGGGGAAATGAGCATGGTACTGGAAGCGGGCCTCGGGTCCGGGGTGGTGGAGGCAGCAGGCACCTCCCGCAGCATCGACGGCGTGGCACTGTCCGTCGTCATCATCCTGTTTGTGCTGGTGGGCGTGCTGGGCTTCTACGCCGCGCGCTGGCGCGGCGGCGGCAAGGAAGGGCTGCACAGCCTGGACGAGTGGGGTCTGGGCGGCCGCAAATTCGGCTCCTGGATCACCTGGTTCCTGCTGGGTGGGGACCTCTACACGGCATACACCTTCGTGGCGGTGCCCGCCGCAATGTGGGCCACCGGCGCGGTCAGCGGCTTCTTCGCCGTGCCGTACACCGTGGTGCTGTACCCCATTGTGTTCCTGCTGATGAGCCGCCTCTGGTCCGTCTCGCACCGGCACGGCTTTGTCACCACGGCGGACTTTGTCGGCGGACGCTACGGCAGCAAACCACTGTCCATCGCCATTGCGGTCACCGGCATCGTGGCTACCATGCCGTACATCGCGCTGCAGTTGGTGGGGATCAAGGCCGTGCTGACCGTGCTGGGCGTGGGCAGTCCCAGCAATCCGCTGCTCAATGACCTGCCGCTGATCATCGCCTTCGTGGTGCTGGCCGCCTACACCTACACCTCCGGGCTGCGCGCACCGGCCATGATCGCCGTGGTCAAGGACGTGCTGATCTACCTGGCGGTGATTGTTGCCATCATCTACCTGCCCATCAAGTTCGGCGGGTTCGGGCACATCTTCGACGCTGCGCAGACCAAGCTGACGGCAACGAGTGCTGTCACCGGCAAGCCCGTCGGTTCCGTCATCCCCGGAGCGGCCAGCTACTCCGCCTACTGGACGCTGGCCATCGGCTCTGCGATGGCGCTGTTCATGTACCCGCACTCCATCACCGGGGTGCTGGCCACCAAGAGCCGCAACACCATCCGCAAGAACGCGGCCCTGCTGCCGCTGTATTCGCTGGTGCTCGGTTTCCTGGCCCTGTTGGGCTACGTCGCCATCGCCGCCGGAACCAAGCCGGTGGAGCTGGACGGCAAGACGATCAACCCGCAGTTGGTGGTGCCGCAGCTGTTCCTGGATAATTTCCCGTCCTGGTTTGCCGGCATCGCGCTGGCCGCGATCGCCGTCGGCGCCCTGGTCCCGGCCGCGATCATGTCCATCGCCGCCGCCAACCTGTTCACCCGCAACATCTACAGGGATATCTTCCGTCCCGACGCGAATCCGCGGACCGAGGCCAACGTGTCCAAGATCGTCTCCCTGCTGGTGAAGTTCGGGGCGCTGGTCTTCGTCCTGACGATGGACCAGTCCGCGGCCATCAACTTGCAGCTGTTGGGCGGCATCTGGATCCTGCAGACGTTCCCGTCCATCGTGGCGGGCCTGTACACCCGCTGGTTCCACCGCTGGGCCCTCTTCGTGGGGTGGGCCGCGGGGATCATCTACGGCACGGTGGCGGCGTACAACGTGATAAATCCGGCCACAAAAGCACACTTTGGTGGCTCCATTGCGGCGATTCCGGGCACGAACATGCAGGTCTACATCGCGGTGACGGCCTTCGCCGTGAACCTGATCGTCGCGGTGGTGCTGACAGTGGTATTCCGGGCCATGAAGCTGGCCGATGGCAAGGACATCACGCGCGGCTCCGATTACGGGGCCAACGAGAATGATCCGAAGGTGGCCAAGGTGGCGGCGGAGCTGCCGCACACCCCCATCGCGTAGCCGGTCCCTGATGGCTCCGGCCTGAAGTGCGACGGCGGCGCTTCCCGCAGAGGGGAGTGCCGCCGTCGGGCTTTGCCCGCCTACGCAACGGGACGGAACCCCGCAGGGCGCCGCCGCCGTCGGACCTATTCGGCGGGGAAGTGCTTTTCCATGAAGGCATCCCAGTGCTCGGCGATGCTGTCATAGGCCGCCGCGCCCAGCCCATAGGTGGACGCGATCACCTGCGCTCCGCGGCGCTCGCGGATGCCCTCCAGCGGCGCTTGCTCGGCCAGCACTAGCAGGCCGTCGCCGTGCTCGGCATACGCCTGGACGGTCAGGCCCAGCTGCGTGTCCTGCCGGTACCAGACCTTGCCGGCCAGCTCATGGCCGGTCGAGAGCCGCAGGGTGTACTCCTGTCCGGGATCCGGCAACCAGCCGGTGTCAATGCCCAGCGCCTCCCAAAGCGAGGCGGATTGCGGCCCGTCCGCGGCCGTGATCCCATCCGCATACACGGTGCGCCGGGTTGCGTGCGGATGCCGCTCCAGGGCGAAGCGGAGCTGCTGCATGAAGACGGACCAGCCCTCGGTGATGTCCGCGTCGTACTTTTCCCATTCGCCGGTGGCCTTACCGCGCGTCATGGTCAGCACGGTGCCGTCGGCCGCCGGGGCCAGAGTGAAAACGTCGCCCATGGCCAGATCCAGCCGCAGATGGTCGGCGCCTTCGACGACGTCGGTGTAGTAGATTTCCTGGATTTCGTCCGCCAGGGTGTCCATTTCCCAGCCGTGCCACTGGGCGATCAGACCCGGCTCCCGCAGCATCCGCCAGACCTGCTCGGCGTCGGCGTTAATGTGGACTGAAAGCTCGGTCTTGTCCATATGCCGAATGTACTACGGGGTCCCCGGCTGGGCCAGAGCCGGGATCAGCGCCGGCCGGACCGCCGTTAGCCGGCGGCGCGGATCGCCGTCAGCTCATTGCTGATCCGGCGCAGCAGCTCCGGATCGTCGAAGGTCTCCGACCCGCCGTGGGCCAGCAGCTCCAGCAGAATGTTCAGCCGCAGCACGCGCCACTCCAGTTCCGATTGCCGTTCACCGGCAGCGCGGGTGCGTTCAATTTCCTTGTCGTACAGGTTGGGCTCGTTCAGGCTGCGCTGGCGAAGCATGGCCCCCAGTTTGGCCCGCAGCGGGTCCGTCTCTGCACCATCCGGGACGCGCAGCAGCTCCGCCAGCCGGGCGGCTTCGGCGGTGTCCCCGTTGGTGCGGGCGATGTAGTGGGTCAGAGCCAGGCAATGCGCCACCGGCGTCCATCGCCCGGGATTGCCGTCAAAGGGGAGCTCCGTGATCAGTCTGCTGACGGCCACAGCGTTCTCCTGGTCGTCCAGCTCCACGAACAGCACCAGCGCCAGGGCCTGGACGTCACGCAGGTTGGCGCCGGACTTGAGGTTCAGTCCACGGGAGAGCTT
>DATIMB010000385.1:0-1996 GCA_035475875.1 Micrococcaceae bacterium | reverse complement strand
ATAACGCATCAATAACAAGTACGGCGGAAACTGCTCGTTTAAGAACGCACGCGTTCCGGGAGGTGGGTGCCGGAACGGGCCAAGGCCAGTCGCGGTCTTCCCCGGGGCAACGGAGTCCCGGCGGCAATCAGAACCGTACCTGAGGTGAGGACCATGTCTATTACAAGCCTGGTATCGAGAGGCTCGTCGCCGGTTCCGTCCGTCAGTGTCGTGATACCGACGCTGAACGAGGCCATGAACCTGCCGTGGGTGCTCCGACGGATGCCGTCGTACGTCGACGAAGTCGTCGTCGTCGACGGCCGCTCACTCGATCTGACTGTGGAGGTAGCCCGTGCCCTGCGTCTGGACGTCGTCGTGGTGGCGGAGACCCATCCGGGGAAGGGTGCTGCCATCCGCGCCGGCTTTGCCGCCTGCAGCGGCGACATCATTGTCATGCTGGACGCTGACGGCAGCATGGATCCGCAGGAAATCGGCTGGTTCGTCTCCCCGCTGCAGCACGACTTCGACTTTGTAAAGGGATCCCGGTATGTCACGGGTGGGGGCTCGGAGGACCTGACGTGGCTGCGTAACTCGGGCAACCGGGTCCTGACCGGCCTGACGAATGCCGTCCTGCACAGCAACTTCTCCGACCTCTGCTACGGCTACATCGCACTGCGCCGGGAGTGCCTGGAGGTGCTGGAACTCAAATCGGACGGCTTCGAAATTGAGACCGAACTGGTGGTTCGCGCGGCCAGGGCGGGCCTGCGGATAGCCGAAGTCCCCAGTGCAGAGCTGACCCGCATCTCCGGCACCTCCAATCTGCAGACCTTCCACGACGGCTGGCGGGTACTGCGCACGCTGGCGCGCGAATGTGCCTGGGAGGCCCCGACGGCGGGATCCCGCCCGGAGTCGCTGCGGCGGGTTAAGTATCGCTATCCGAGTGTTTCCTTCCCCCACACCCCCACTGACCCACAGTCGGTGCTGCCGGTACAGGCCGCCGGGATCGGGGCCTGAGGTGGCCGGGGCGACAGGTTTACCGAGCGTTGACGTGGTCATCTGCACCTACACCGAACAACGCTGGGAACTGCTGCTGGACGTGATCGCCTCCGTCCGCGAGCAGAGTCTTCAGCCGCAGCAGGTGATTGTGGTGGTGGACCACAACCAGGACCTTTACAAGCGGCTGATCAGCAGCGCCGTGGACGCGGTCCTGGTGGAGAATGCCGGCCCTTCGGGGCTATCCGGTGCGCGTAATACCGGGATTGGACTCGCCCGGGCCGACGTAGTGGCTTTCCTTGACGACGATGCCGAGGCCGACGGCCGCTGGCTGGAGCGGCTGGCCGCTTTCTACGACGACCCGGACGTGCTGGCTGTCGGAGGCAGGATCGAACCCGTCTGGGCGGACGGACGACCGGGGCACTTCGCGGAGGAACTCGACTGGATCGTCGGATGCACGTACCGCGGCATGCCCAAGGTGGCGGCGCAGGTGCGCAACATGATCGGGGCCAACATGTCGTTCCGGCGGGACGTCCTGGAACGTTTGGGCGGCTTCAACACTGCCCTGGGCCGGGTAGGCACGCTGCCCCTGGGCTGCGAAGAGACCGAACTGTGCATCAGGGCGGCCATCCAGGACCCCAACGGCAGAGTGGTTTATGAGCCCGCCGCCCTGGTCCGACACCATGTCCCGGCTGCGCGCGGAACCTTTCGCTACATGCTCTCTCGCGCCTGGTCCGAAGGCATCTCCAAGGCACAGGTCAGCCGGCTTTCCGGTCGCATCCACGCGCTTGCTCCGGAACAGCGCTATGTCCGGCTGGTCCTTCCACGCGCAGTCCTGCGAGGGCTGCGGGAATGGCGCCAAGGCAAGGACCGGAACGGTCTGCGCCTTGCCGCCGCCATCCTGGCCGTGCTGGCCACCACTGCCAGCGGCTACGGACGTGGACGCTTCGTGCACAGACCCTCGGCCGTTGCGGCCGCATCCAGTCAACCCGATTTTCGCTATTCCCAAGTTAGAGGACAGACC
>DATIMB010000384.1:0-9356 GCA_035475875.1 Micrococcaceae bacterium | reverse complement strand
CCTGAAAATCAGGTACGAAGCAGGGAGCCGCGCCATCACCAGACGTTGTTTGGAGTGGCTGCGGCGTCTTCGGTTGTTTGGGGGCTCGGCTGAGCGGCGATACAAACGTTTGCGTTGCGAAGCCTTATTGCACTGTCACGTTGACAGACTGCCAGCCGGATGCGCCGTTGGGGATCGGATCGGCCCGTTGCTCGGTCTGCAGGCCGTCCTTAGCGTCGGTGGCGCGGCAGCGCAGGTAGTGGTCACCGGCTTTCGCGTCCCATTCGAAGGACCACTGCCGCCAGGTGTCTGTGTTGGCTTGCGTGGCGAGCACCGCTTCCTGCCAGGGACCGTCGTCGATCTGGACCTCGACTTTGGTGATGCCTCGGTGCTGGGACCAGGCGGTACCGCCGATCCAGACTTTCCCGGCCTTGACCTTGGCGAAGGACTTGGGCACCTCGATGCGCGAAGCTGTCTTGATAGGGCCCCGGGGCGACCACCCACGGTCCGTCCAGTAGGACGTTTTGTCCTTGAACCGGGTGACTTCCAGATCTACCACCCATTTGGTGGCGGAGACGAAGCCGTATAGGCCGGGGACCACCATCCGTACCGGGTAGCCATGCTCCAGGGGCAGGGCCCGGCCGTTCATGCCGACGGCGAGCATGGCGTTCCGGCCATCCTGCAGTACGCTCAGGGGGGTCGAAGCGCTGAAGCCGTCCACGCTGGTGGAGAGCACCATATCGGCGCCGGGCTGCGGTCGGGCCTGTTCCAGGACTTTGCGCAGCGGGTAGCCCAGCCACTTGGCGTTGCCGGCCAAGTTCCCGCCGACAGGATTGGACACACAGGTCAGCGTCACGTACGCCTCCACCAGGTCCGCGTCCAGCAGGTCCTGGAAGCTGAGCCGGACCTCCTTGTCCACCATTCCGTGCACGCGCAGCTCCCAGCTCCGGGCATCCACCTGCGGGACGGCCAGTGCGGTGTCGATGCGGTAGAAGTCCCCGTTCGGAGTGACGAACGGGGTGACACCGGCTACCGGTGATTGCACGCCTTGCGGCAGCGCAGGGGCCGGCTGGGCGGCCCGTGGCAGGGATAGCGCCTCCCGGGTTTTCTGCGCCGTGTTGCGAAGCCCGGAGACTACCCGGCCTCCCGCCCCGGCGCCCACGGCGGCGACGGCGGTCAGGCTCGCGGCGGTGAGGAAGGACCGTCGGGCAGGTGCCTGGGCCGGGGGCATTGCAGGTTGGGCCCCGTTCCGGAGGATGCGGCGGACCATTAGGCGCAGGGCAACGATGCCGCAGACGGTGCCGGCAAGTGTGGGGATGATGTCCAGCGGACGGGCTCCGGCGCGGCTGAGGACCGCGGCGGCGACGACGGCGCCTAGTGTCACCAGGAGGACCAGGCCGAAGGGCCAGCACCGGTAGGCCAGATAGCCGGTCGCGGCCGCCAGGACCGCGACGACGATGCCCATGGAGATAAACAGGGCCAGCTTGTCCGAGGTGCCGAAGGTGGCCACGGCGAAGTTCTTCAGCCAGGGCGGAGTGAAGTCGATGAAGCTTGCTCCCAGTGCCACCAGCGGAGTGGCCGCCGCCCGGAAGAAACCACCTGCGAGCTCGGCGACGCCGAGTACCAGGCCGGCCGCGAGGATGCCGCTGGCCGCAGCGAGCATGACAGGTGCTTTCCGCAAACGCAGCGGCTTTGATAAAGCTGCCTGCTGCTCTTCGCGCTGCTCTCCCTTAATCTTGCTGCTCGTCTCTGTGCGTCTCATAAAAGTGATTCGGTGCCGCCGCGGCCGCGGACCGGTGCGGCGCCGTTCAGGAAATTTTTTCGTGTCCCACCCATCCAGGTCCGGCCAAGGCACGAATGAGAGGTATCAGGCACCATCGCCGGTACCTGACACAGATGGCTTTCGGGCCCCACCGGATTTCACACGACCGCCGTACAGGGCGGTTCCACCAGGAGGAGAAAACAATGAAATTGACCAAGCGCAATTCGATGGCCGCGGCGGGGATCGGCATCATGGCACTGGTGGGCCTTACCGCCTGCAGCGGGAGCACCTCGGCCGGCAGCGGCAACTCCCCGGCAGCCGCGTCATCCATGGCCTCATCGCCCATGACCTCGTCCCCGATGGCGTCCTCCAGTGGTTCGTCCTCGATGAATCCTGCCGCGGACCTGGTGGGACCGGGCTGTGCTGCCTACGCCCAGCAGGTACCCACTGGCGCTGGCTCAGTTGCGGGCATGGCCGCGGATCCGGTCGCCGTCGCCGCGTCCAACAATCCTCTGCTGACCACCCTGACGGCCGCCGTTTCCGGCAAACTTAACCCCAAGGTAAACCTCGTTGATACCCTCAACGGCGGACAGTTCACAGTCTTCGCCCCGGTGGACGACGCCTTCAAGAAGATTGACCCGGCCACCATCGATTCACTGAAGACCAATGACGCGCTGCTGAAAAAGATCCTTACCTACCACGTGGTTCCCGGCCAGATCTCCCCGGACAAGATCGCCGGAATGCATCCCACCGTTGAAGGCGACTCGGTGAACGTGACCGGGAGCAAGGATGCCCTCAAGGTCGACGGTGCCAACGTGATCTGCGGCGGCGTGCATACCGCCAACGCCACCGTCTACCTCATCGACTCGGTGCTGATGCCCAAGTAGACAGCTGGTGAGCGACTGAACCATCACTCAGGACAGGGCGGGTTCCCTAGGCTACCCGTCCTGTCCATTGATGTTTTTGTAACAGGCGGTTACAGCCGGAGAGCACGCAGCTAAACCCGACGACGATCTGTTCGCAGGTCGCCCCAGCGGAATGCTGACGTAGAGGTGGCGCCTATGAGGACAACTATTCCAAATCCTGCAGCGGGGTGAGGATACGGCGACGGTAGCAAAGAAGACAATCAGCGGCTGCACGGCCAGGAAGAACCTGGAGAACGCTACCGGCGCCCATCACGACATCGACCGGGGCTACAAGCCGTCATGCAGTAATCAACCTAACCGCCGCGCCGCCGGCGCTGGTTCCTGAAGAAACCGGCGTCCTGGCCGATGTCCACTGCGGGAACATTGTGTTCCTGAGCGAGACCGACGACGGCGGCGAGGCCGACGTACCCGAAGAACGGATCGACCTCGCACAGCATGCTCTGAACCTAATCACGAGGCGGCCGGTCATCAGTGGTGGTCTTGAACTTCTGGTAATGCCACTTCAGGTGTACGCCGCTGCGATCACCCACCGCGCCAATATCCAGGGCGCGGTGGTGCGGCGTGGTAAACATAAACGAGTAGTCGGGACACCTTCCTGCGAGCTGACACCGGCGCAACCGCCATCCACTGCACAAACTGGGTGAACACCACAAGGTGTGGGCCGCCATGGTGACGGCCCTGATTACATGTCAATACACCAATCGTTACGAGAGGCACACCACATGACAGGCGAAGAACACCCAAGCGCCCACCCCGGCACACCGGCGGAGGCATGGGCCAGGCTGGTGGAGGGAAACAAGCGCTTCGTGGAGAGCGCCGCCTCCCACCCCAACCAGGATTCCGCCCGCCGCTCGTCCCTTACTACCGGGCAGCACCCCTTTGTCACGATCTTCGGCTGCTCGGACTCCCGCTTGGCCGCGGAAATAATATTTGACATGGGCCTGGGCGACGCGTTTGTGGTACGTACCGCCGGCCATGTCATTGACAACACCGCGTTGGGTTCGATTGAATTCGCCGAGGAATACCTGGACGTACCACTCATTGTGGTGCTAGGCCATGACAGCTGCGGTGCTGTCACCGCCACCAAGGCCTCCGTGGAAACCGGTGACATGCCGGCCGGGCATGTCCGCGGCATAGTAGAGCTCATCACCCCGTCCGTACTTGCGGCGCTGCGCACTGACAGCGCCAGCAGTATCGATTCCATGGTGGCAGAGCACGTTAAGCAGACCGCAGCCCGCCTGCTGGAAGAATCCCCGATCATCGCCGATGGCGTCGCCAGCCAAAAGACCGCAGTTGTGGGGCTGACCTACCACCTGAACGACGGGCGCGCCGAATTGGTCTACCACAACGGCCCAATCCGCCTCTGAGCCTGCCACCGGCGTGCCCATGCGACGGTGAAAGTGATGGAGTGCCATCCGGTGGAACCATCTGGCCGGTGACGGCAGCCCGGGCCTTCGCGGCGGCAGGCTGACGGGTGGATCCGGAAGACCTGGCCATAATCCCCTCAGCAGAAACAGTATGGCGCATAGGATTCCGCCCGACCCCTGGGCCTGGAGCGGCTGGGAATGGGTGACCAACGGAAGGTTTCCCGGACGGTGGGACGACCTGTACGAGAACTTCCGCACCGTCTACGCGGGCTCCAGCCTGAAGGCATGCCTCCTGGAGGTCCTTGCTGGCTTCCGCGCCGATGCGCGTCTTGCCGCGGAACTGGACGAGATCGTCGAGGACGACGAAGACGCGTTCCATGGCGCCCCCACCTTCGGTGCAGACGATCGCTTCAGGGACCGCCCCGGGATTACTCACCGTCGTCATCACCGCCCTGCGGGCAAAGAGGAACGTTTCCCAGATGGCGGCGGAGGCTGGTGGTCACTTTCCGGGCGTCCTCGAGCTCTTCCGATGTCAGGGCGTCGACGAAAAGCTCCCGGACGAGGCGCAGGTGTGACACCGACGCGCTGCGGAAGATTTTGGCCCCCTCATCGGTCATTTCCACCGCGGCACCCCGGTTGTCTGAGTCCGACCGTTGCCGCCGGATCAGCCCGCGCGCTTCCATCCGGCCCAGGTGATGGGACAGCCGGCTGCGTTCCCAGCCAATAACCTCGGCCAACGCTGAAGAACGCAGCCGGTGATCATCAGCCTCACTCAGGGCCAACAGCACTGCGTAGTCCCCCGGCGAGACCCCGGAAGTTGACTGCAGCCCCGAGGCCAGGGCCCGCCCCAACTCCTCTGCCGTCTCGATGTACTCACGCCACACCGCCAATTGCGCCCGGTTAGGGCTGCGCCGCGGTGGCTTTTCGAGTTCGTTGGCCATTCATCTGCCCTTCGCTTGACACGTCAATCATAACGGGGTCAGAATTGACACGTCAATCATCTGATTGATGTGTCAATTAGGAGTATGCGCCTCATGAATGAAGTGATCTTTGGTCTCGATACCTTCGGCGACGTGCCCACCGATGACACCGGCGCGCCCGTCAGCCATGCCCGGGCGATCAGGCAGCTCATCGACGAGGTGCAGATCGCCGACCAGCTCGGTGTTGATGTATTCACTGTGGGTGAGCATCACCGGGCTGAGTTTTCTGTCTCTTCACCGGAAACTGTGCTGGCAGGCATGGCGACCCGGACCGAGCGGATCCGCCTGGGCTCGGGAGTGACTGTGCTCAGCTCCGATGACCCGGTGCGGGTTTTCCAGCGGTTCGCGACAGTGGATGCCCTCTCGAGCGGCCGTGCCGAGGTGATCCTGGGACGGGGTTCCTTCACCGAGTCCTTTCCGCTCTTCGGATACGACCTCAGTGACTATGACATCCTCTTCGAGGAAAAAATCGAGCTGTTCGCCCGCCTGCTCGAGGAAAAACCGGTGACCTGGAGCGGGACGGTCCGTGCGCCCCTGGTCGATGCCGACGTCTACCCAAAAACAGAAGGCGGCCTAAGCACATGGGTTGGCGTGGGAGGTTCCCCCCAATCGGTGGTCCGCACCGCAAAGTACGGGTTCCCGCTCATGCTGGCCATCATCGGCGGCCAACCCGAACGTTTCGCCCCGTACATTGACCTGTACAAGCGGGCGGCAGCCCAATTCGGTACCACGGCATTCCCGGTGGGCATGCACTCCCCAGGCTTCATCGCCGACACCGACGAGGAAGCGAAGGAAATCTACTGGCCGCACTACAAAGTGGTCCGGGACCGCATCGGCGCTCTTCGAGGCTGGCCACCGGTCCGCAGGGAAGAATTCGAAGCAGAAATCCGGCTCGGTTCGATGTATTTGGGTTCCCCCGAAACCGTGGCGAGGAGAATCGCCGGTGCCATCTCCTCCATGGACGTGGGCCGGTTCGACCTGATCTTCACCACCGGCGCCCAACCCATCAGCGCCCGGCTCAAAGCCGTCGAACTCTACGGCCGCACCGTCGTGCCGATGGTCCGCGAAATGCTTGCCGAGTCCCGGCAGACTGCGGTGGCCGTCTGAGCGGCACCATCAGCATCCTCGGGGCAGGCAAACTCTGCGCTGTCATGGCGCGACTGGCCATCACCACAGGGCACCGGGTCCTCATCGCCGGATCCGGAGACCCGGAACGCATCCGGCCGATCATGGAAGCCCTGGCCCCAGGAGCTGAACCGGTAACAGCACTCCAGGCAGCCCGGAATAGAGAGTTGATCGTCCTGGCCCTGCCCGTCGGAAAATACAGGTCCCTGCCATGGAAGGCATCGGCCGGCAAACTCCTCATCGACTCAACGAAGTACCGGTGGGAAGTCGACAGGTCCGGGCCAGACCGGATCCGGACCACCCCACCAGCACCGCGGCACAGGAATTCCTGGCCGACTCCCTCGTCGTCATGGCCTTCAACCGCATGGGCTACCACCACCTGGACGAAGGACCCCGCACATCCGGATCCCCGACCGGAAGGGCATGGCCGTCGCCGGAAACAAGCCTCACAGCACCCCCGCGTAATCACCCTGGTCGACCGGCTCAGCTTCGACCCAGTACCCGCCGGGACACTCCAAGACGCACAAGTCCTGCAACCACACGCCGACGCATTCGGGACGAACGTCCCGGCCACCGACCTGCAAACCCTGCAAGTCCTTGAGCCGAACACAGCCTCCGCTCTGGCCACCTCACCGTACCGGTAAACAAGCCGGGCCCGCCCAGGCAGCAAACCTTAACCCCTTACCCGCCCATCCACTCCAGGAGATCACAGTGACCCACATCGGCATCATCATCGGCAGTACCCGCCCCAACCGCGTCGGCGAGCAAGTAGCCCGCTGGGTCCTTGACCACGCATCACAGCGCGACGATGCAACCTTCGACCTCATAGACCTTCGCGAGCACCCCCTGCCGCTCCTGGACGAGCCGCTCCCGCCCACAATGGGCTCCTACCAGCACGAACACACCCAGCGGTGGGCAGAGACCGTCGCCTCGTACGACGGCTTCATCATCGTGACCCCCGAATACAACCACGGCGTCCCCGGCGCCCTGAAAAACGCACTCGACTTCGTATACACCGAGTGGAACAACAAAGCCGTCGGGTTCGTATCCTACGGATCCGCCGGCGGCACGCGCGCCGTGGAACACCTCCGGCTGATCGCAGGGGAACTGCAAATGGCCGACGTCCGCGCCCAAGTGGCCCTGTCACTGGCAACCGACTTCGAAAACTACACCGTCTTCAAACCCGCCGAGGGCCACCAACGCTCACTCCAGACACTCCTGGACCAGGTCCTCACCTGGAGCAGAGCACTGGAACCCCTGCGCGTTCTCACAGCCCCCTGACCGGCACCCCGGCCAGCATCCCACCGCCGGATATGGGCACTCCGGCCAGCTTCCCACTCCCGGACACCGGCGCCTGCCAGGCCCACCCCACACCGACGAAGGACGCAACCGTGAACATCACTCTCTGGATCATCGCCGCCCTGCTCGCGCTCGTCTTCCTCGCAGCGGGGGCCATGAAACTCACCCAGCCCAAGGACAAACTCGCCGCGTCCGGGCAGGGTTGGGTCGAAAACGTCTCCACCGGCGCCATCAAAGCCATCGGCACCGCCGAAATCCTGGGAGCGCTGGGTCTGATCCTACCCGCCCTACTGAACATCGCCCCCGCCCTAGTCGCCGCCGCCGCGACGGGACTCTTCCTGCTCATGATCGGGGCAGCAATCACCCACGCCCGGCGAAAAGAAACCCCCAACATCATCGTCAACACCTTGCTGGGCATCCTGGCCGTCACCGTCGCCATCACCCGTTTCGGACCCTACCCCTTCTAAAGATTGCCTCCGGGCCTCCAACCTGACTCAGCTGGATCACGAGCCCGGCTACCCCGTCCCGGCGCACAGGCGGCAACGCGCTCATCCCGACCGGACGTTGGGATGGGCCGCTTGGCGTTCGTCAGGCGCGTTGGTGCCGACCCGGCGGGGGTGGGTGGGAGCAGGACGTGCGGCATGTCAATATCGTTGCGTTTCGGAGCCGGTCGTGGAGCCCTTCGGGCCAAGCTTTTCATCGCCTGCGACATCGGCTTCGTCGGGACGGTGTCAGGTTGCTGGGACCGGACGAGGTCTCAGAATGGTGGGGGCTGCCGTGGCGGGTGGCTGGTGGTCGCCCATGTCCAGACTCAGCGGGGGGTATTGGTCGGTCATCAGCGCGGCGTAAGCGCTGACCCTTAACACCCAGCGGTTCATGCCCATGATGAGGTCGAACACGCCGCCGGGTAGCGGCCGACGAAGAGCAGGGCGAGACCGGCGAGGCAGACCAGCAGGCCAATCACGCCGTTGCCGTGGGCCCACGCGTTGTCATTACGTACCTGGCTGTAGCCGGCTTGCACAACTAGCGCAACGGAGGTCCTTCCGACGGTGATCTTGGTCGATTCCGTCTTACCCGACCTCCGTTCGCACGTCCTTCAACAACACGCTGCCGCAGGTCATTGACCAACAACCCGAAGTCTTAGCTCCCCGGCATTGCCTCTAATGGGCTCGGCAGCGTCCTCGGTGGAGCCGGTCTGGCTGGATCCGGAACTCAAGTGCGACCTGCTGCTGCATGCTGCCGCCGAACACGTCAGCGTCTCTGAAGGTATCCGGCGGGCGGTCAGCCGGTACCTGCGCGCCAGCTAACGGCAGCGTATTAGGGGGCCGTTAAGATCGCCGGCGGCGGTGCAAGGGATGCGTTAAGGTCCGTTCCTGATGCGGTAGGCCGCGGCTAATGTGTGAGGTGGCCCGGGGAGGGGCTCGTGCCAGCACCATATGGCCTGCCTGGCTGGCGTCGGGGACAGATCGGAGTCGGCATGGGATCGAGGACTACAGCGTCGGGGGCGGACCCGCAGGCTGCCATGGCTGCTGGGGCACAGCCGGCGGATAACATGGATTTCATCAGCGTCGACGACGGCGGTTCCTTCGCCTATGAGCCGTCGCCGCAGGCTGCCGCCGGGGACTTCGAATATGCCGGGGAGGCAGCCTGCATCGTCGACCGGCAGGGCAATAACTATCCGCTGCACGTCCACGGGCCCGGCGGTATCGTGCTGGGCCCGTCACTGGAGAAGGCGGACCTGGCCTGGATGCGGCGGGCCTGGCACGCGGCGCAGTCCCGGGAGCCACGCCGGTATCCGCTGATCCGGCGGGAGCCCGATTCCGATCTCGATTTCCTGGGATCCTTGTTTGAGGTGCTTACCCTGCTGCAGGCGGCCCCTTCGGCTGTCGGGAGTTGGGCGGTTGACCTGGATGGCAGG
>DATIMB010000383.1:0-1956 GCA_035475875.1 Micrococcaceae bacterium | reverse complement strand
GCTGCGGAAGCCCAGCTCGGCCAGGACCTCGCGGACCTCCTCGGCCAGGAATTCGAAGAAGTTGACCACGAATTCCGGTTTGCCGGAGAAGCGCCGGCGCAGTTCCGGGTTCTGCGTGGCCACGCCCACCGGGCAGGTGTCCAGGTGGCAGACGCGCATCATGATGCAGCCGGAGACCACCAGCGGGGCGGTGGCGAAGCCGTATTCCTCCGCGCCCAGCAGGGCGGCCACCACGACGTCGCGGCCGGTCTTCAGCTGCCCGTCCACCTGCACCACCACGCGGTCGCGCAGGCCGTTGAGCATCAGCGTCTGCTGCGTCTCGGCCAGGCCGAGTTCCCACGGCACGCCGGCATGCTTGAGCGAGTTCAGCGGGCTGGCGCCGGTGCCGCCGTCGTGTCCGGAAACCAGGACGACGTCGGCCTTGGCCTTGGTCACGCCGGCCGCCACGGTGCCGATCCCCACCTCGGAGACCAGCTTGACGTGCACCCGGGCGGTGGGGTTGGCGCGCTTGAGGTCGTAGATCAGCTGCGCCAGGTCCTCGATCGAGTAGATGTCGTGGTGCGGCGGCGGCGAAATCAGTCCGACGCCGGGGGTCGAGTGCCGGGTGCGGGCAATCCAGGGATAGACCTTCTGTGCCATCAGCTGGCCGCCCTCGCCGGGCTTGGCGCCCTGGGCCATCTTAATCTGGATGTCCTCCGCATTGGTCAGGTAGAGGCTGGTCACCCCGAAGCGGCCGGAGGCCACCTGCTTGATCGCGGAGCGGCGCTGAGGATCCAGCAGCCGGTCCGTGTCCTCGCCGCCCTCCCCGGTGTTGGACTTGGCGCCCAGCCGGTTCATCGCGATGGCCAGCGTCTCGTGCGCCTCCTTGGAGATGGAGCCGTAGCTCATCGCCCCGGTGGAGAAGCGTTTGACGATGCTGGCGACCGGTTCCACCTCGTCGATGGGCACCGGCTGGCGGATCCCGTCCTGGAACTTGAGCAGCCCGCGCAGGGTCATCAGGTTCTTGGACTGGTCGTCGATGCCGCGGGTGTAGGCCTTGAAGATGTCGTAGCGGCGTTCCCGGGTGGCGTGCTGCAGCCGGAACACCGTTTCCGGGTTGAACAGGTGCGGTTCGCCCTCGCGGCGCCATTGGTATTCGCCGCCGCCCAGCAGCGGCCGGTGCGGCTGCTCCACGCCGTCGGCCGGGTAGGCCATCGCGTGCCGCGCCGCCACCTCGGCGGCAATGACGTCCAGGCCCACGCCGCCCAACTGGGAAGCGGTGCCGGAGAAGTACTCGTCCACCAGGTCCTGGGACAGGCCCAGGGCCTCGAAGGTCTGCGCCCCGCAGTAGGAGGCCACGGTGGAGATGCCCATCTTGGACATGATTTTCAGCACGCCCTTGCCCAGGCCCTTTATCAGGTTGTAGACGCCCTGTTCCGGGGTGACACCGGTGATGTCCCCGGTGCGGATGAGCTCCTCGACGCTCTCCATGGCCAGGTAGGGATTGACCGCGGCGGCGCCGTAGCCCACCAGCGCCGCGACGTGGTGCACCTCGCGGACATCGCCGGCCTCCACGACCAGGGAGATCTTGGTCCGGGTGGCGCTGCGCAGCAGATGGTGGTGCACGGCGCTGAGCATCAGCAGCGAGGGGATCGGCGCCCACTGGGCGCTGGAGTCGCGGTCGGAGAGCACCACGTACTGCACGCCGCGGTTGATGGCGCCGGAAACCTGCTCGCAGATCTCCGCCAGCCGGGCCCGCAGCGAGGACTCGCCGCCGTCGGGCCGGTACAGGCCGCGCACCTTCACGGCCAGCCGGTCGCCGTCGGGGCTTTCGATGTTGGCGATCTTGGCCAGCTCGTCGTTGTTGATCACCGGGAAGCGCACCGACACCTGGGGCTGGCGGACCTCGGTGAGGGCCAGCAGGTTGCCGTTGGGGCCGATCGCGCCCTGCAGCGAGGTGACCAGTTCCTCGCGGAT
>DATIMB010000382.1:0-1540 GCA_035475875.1 Micrococcaceae bacterium | reverse complement strand
CCGCTGCGGCGGCATCACGCAGTGGCAGCGCATCGCCGCGCTCGTGGCCGCGCACGGACTGCAGGTTTCCGGCCACTGCGCACCGCACCTGAGTGTGCACGCCGCCGCCGCGACGGAGAACTTCCGGCACCTGGAATGGTTTCATGACCATGTCCGGATCGAGCGGATGTTCTTTGATGGCACCCTGGATCCCTCCGGGGGTAGCCTGACACCTGATGCCGGTGCCGCCGGGAACGGCCTGGAGCTGCGCACCGCAGACACCGAAAAATACCGCGTCGGCTGATTGGGAAAGGAGGGCGCCATGGAGGCCCCATCGCAGGAGCAGCGTAATATCCGGCGCCAGCTGGCCATCCTGGAGGTGGCCGCGCAGGCGGACGGGGCGAGCACCGATGAGATCGTAGGGATGTTGCGCGCGGCGATGGCCCGGCACCGGGTCAGCGCGCCAACGGAGATCTGGCTGAAAGGCGTGGCCCGGGACGCTTCGCTGGGGGTGGCCTATGTGGTCAGCACAGAGGCGATGGAGGAGGCGCGGGCGCGGATGGAACGGTCCCGGCTCGACGGCACGCATTCACTCGTTGCCGACGGCGGCGGCGGGCTCAAGGACGAGGCGCTGGCGGACTACGCGCTGGCGGACGACGACCGCGGCACTGCCGGTGCGATGGGTGGCGGTCTGGACGTGGTACGCGGCTCCGGCAAGGATCCGGCGGCCGCCGGGGCAGACGTTGCGGCGGCCAGCGTCGGACCGGCCGGTGCCCTCTCACTGCATCAGGTGAGGATTGATACGCCGGTTCCCGGGCGTACCGAGCGGCTGCGCGGATTCCTTGCAGTCCCTGCCGGCACCGGTCCCTGGCCCGCCGTCGTGATGATCCATGAGGCCTTCGCCATCGACGCGGTGATGCTGCGGCAGGTGGAACGGATGGCACAGGCGGGATATCTGGCCCTGATGCCGGACCTGTTCAGCGCCGGCGGCCCCCGGCGCTGCCTTGCTGCCACCTTCCGTGCGCTCGCCGCCCGCCAAGGTACGGCCTTCGACGACATCGAGGCCGCCCGGCAGTGGCTGCTGGAGCGCGCCGACAGCTCCGGCGCGGTGGGCGTCCTGGGCTTCTGCATGGGCGGCGGCTTCGCCCTGGTGGCTGCCTCACGCGGCTTCGACGCGGCGTCGGTGAACTACGGGCCGGTCCCCAAGGACGTCTCAGAGGTGCTCCGGGACGCCTGCCCCATCGTCGGCAGTTACGGCGGGAAGGACCGGCTGGCCCGTGCCGTCCCCCGGCTGGAGTCGGTGCTGGAGGAGCACGGCATTGACCATGATGTGAAGGTCTATCCGGACGCCGGGCACGGCTTCCTGAACGACGCCCCCACCGGACCGGCATTGCTGCAGCCGGTCCTCAAACTGATCTCGGGCGCAGGGCCCGAGCCCAAGGCCGCGGCCGACGCATGGCGCCGGATCGAGGAGTTCTTCCGCAAACATCTGGTGGAGGCGCCCCTGCCTGGAGCTCCGTGACGGGCACAACCGGGCCTACATGGCGCGTGCGGTTGTCCG
>DATIMB010000381.1:0-2121 GCA_035475875.1 Micrococcaceae bacterium | reverse complement strand
GCCAGGAACTTGTCCACTGTGGCATCCTCACCGACCGAGGCATGGAACCCCAGCAACATCGCCTGGACCCACTTTTTGGTTACCGGATCGGCACCTCCGGCGCCCACTCTGGCCGGGAAGGAGCGGATCTGGTACGGGAATCCGTCGGTCGGATCAGCGATGACAGTCACGGTCCCCCAGCCTACCGTTGAGTGTGGACTTCTGCCCCTAAAATCCGCCTTTTTGCGGGCAGATCTCCACACTCAACGGAGGGGCGACGACGGCGCGGGCCGGCTCAAAGCCGGAGCCCGGGATAATGCAGACTGTGGATAATTCGACGCTGCTGAACACCGGGCCGGTCAGCTGGGTCCTGCTGGCCGGGCTGCTGGCCATTGCGGCCACGGTCTGGCGGACTGCCCTGGGCCGCCGCTTCCGCGACATGATCATTGGCGGCGTGCGCGCCCTGGTGCAACTGGCCGTGGTCGCGCTGGTTATCTCGCAGCTTGCGGGTCGCCCGGGTCTGGCACTGCTGTTCGTGCTGCTGATGTTCGCGGTGGCCGCGTGGACCTCCGGCCACCGGATCGCCCCGCACGGCCGCTGGTGGGCAGCAGCCGTGCCGATTGCAGCCGGTGCCTTCCCGATAGGCGCCCTGATGTTCGTCACCGGGGTCCTGCCCTGGAATGCGCTGGCACTCATTGCCGTGCTGGGCCAGCAGATCGGCGGGGCGATGGCCACCACGACTCTCTCCGGGCGGCGTGTGGAGGACGAACTGGCCGGCAGGCGCGGCGAGGTGGAAGCGGCCGTGGCCTTGGGTTTCCAGTGGCCGGCGGCGCGCCTGATGGTGGCCAGGCCGGTCGCGGGCGAGGCGGTGCTGCCCAGTCTGGACCAGACGCGCACGGCCGGAACCGTCACGCTGCCCGGAGCCTTTGTGGGTCTCATCCTGGGCGGCGCGTCACCGTTGGACGCGGGCCTGATCCAGCTGTTGGTGCTGATTTCCCTGCTGGCAGTGAATTCGACGGCGGCCTGGGTCACCATGCGGCTGGGCAGCCACGGCGTCTGGCACCGCTAGCGCCGGCCAGGCGCCGTCCGCGGCAATGCATTCCCGGTACCGGACAGTGCACCTCCAGCGGCAGGGCATCCCTAGCGCCAGACAGTGCACCTCCAGCGCCGGGGTACCGCTACGGGCGGTAGCCGAAGCTAGTGCCCGGCCTCGTACCAGCTGGCGCCCGACCCCACCTGCACATCCAGCGGAACGGACAGATCCCCGGCCTGGCCCATCTGCTCCACGACCAGCGCCTCCACGGCCTCCCGCTCCCCCGGTGCCACCTCCAGCAGCAGTTCGTCATGGACCTGCAGCAGCATCCGCGAGGACAGCTTCTGCCGCTTCAGCTCCAGGTCCACGCCCAGCATGGCCTTCTTGATGATGTCCGCCGCGGAGCCCTGGATGGGGGCGTTCAGCGCGGCCCGTTCGGCCATTTCCCGCAGCTGCCGGTGGTCGCTGGAGAGGTCCGGCAGGTACCGCCGGCGACCCTCGATGGTGGAGGTGAACCCGTCCACGCGCGCCTGGTCGACCACGCCGCGCAGATAGTCGCGGACGGCTCCGAAACGGTCAAAGTAGTCCTTCATCAGGGTCCGGGCCTCGTCAACGCCGATGCCCAGCTGCTTAGAGAGGCCGAAGGAGCTCAGCCCATAGACCAGCCCATAGGACATGGCCTTGACCTTGGACCGCATCGCACTGGTGACCTCCTCCGGGGCAACGTTGAAGATGTGCGCCCCCACGAAGCGGTGCAGGTCCTCGCCGTCACGGAAGGCCTGGATCAGCGCCTGGTCCCCGGACAGGTGCGCCATGATGCGCATTTCTATTTGCGAATAGTCAGCCGTCAGCAAAGTCTCGTAGCCGGCGCCGACGACGAAGACCTCCCGGATCCGCCGTCCGGCGTCGGAGCGGATGGGGATGTTTTGCAGGTTGGGGTTGTTGGAGGACAGCCGTCCGGTCGCGGCTACGTTCTGCGCATAGGTGGTGTGGATCCGGCCGTCCTCCGCCAGCGATTTCTTCAGCCCCTCGACCGTCTGCCGCAGCTTGCTGGCGTCCCGGTAGGCCTGCAGTTCCAGCAGGAACGGATGCCCGGTCTTCAGGGTCAG
>DATIMB010000380.1:0-2559 GCA_035475875.1 Micrococcaceae bacterium | reverse complement strand
CCGCAAGACCGTCAAGACCAGAGTCGGCATCGTCGGCGCCGGCCCGGCTGGTTTGCTGCTCTCCCACCTGCTGCACCGCTCCGGGATCGAGAACATCGTGGTGGAAAAGCGCAGCCGCCAGCAGATCAGCCACACCCAGCGGGCCGGCATCCTGGAACACGGCAGCGCGCGGCTGCTCACCGAGACAGGCGTTTCGGACAGGGTGCTCCGGGAGGGACACCGGCACGACGGCATCGAGCTGCGGTTCAACAGAGCCGGCCACCGCATCGACTTCCAGGACCTCGTAGGCGAGTCGGTCTGGCTGTATCCGCAGAACGAGGTCTTCGTGGATCTTGCCGCGGCACGGGAGCGCGACGGCGGGGACGTGCGGTACAGCATCTCGGATACCGCTGTGAGCGAGCTGACCAGTTCCAATCCCAGGATCCGCTTTACCGGCTCTGACGGCCAGGAGATGGAACTGCAGTGTGAGATCCTGGTCGGCGCGGACGGTTCCGGCGGTATCTGCAAAAAGGCCATCCCGCAGCAGGAGCGTAACGACTACTTCATCCAATACCCCTTCGCCTGGTTCGGCATCCTCGCCGAGGCGCCACCCAGCGCTCCGGAACTGATCTATGCCCACTCCGACCGGGGCTTTGCGCTGATCAGCCAGCGCACCGAGTCCATCCAGCGGATGTATTTCCAGTGCGATCCGGCCGAGGACGCCGGCGGCTGGAGCCAGGACCGAATCTGGGACGAGCTGCAGTCCCGGGTCGCCGGGGAGGACGGCTTCGAACTTAAGCGCGGGCACATCTTTGAACAGATGGTGCTGCCGTTCCGGAGCTACGTCTGTGAGCCGATGCGCTACGGGAACATGTTCCTGGCCGGCGATGCGTCCCACACCGTGCCTCCCACCGGGGCGAAGGGCCTGAACCTGGCACTGGCTGACGTCAAGGTGCTGCACGAGGGCCTGGATTCCTACTTCAACTCCGCCTCGCCGGTACTGTTGGACGGCTATGGGGACAGGGCCCTGCAGCGGGTCTGGAAGGCGCAGAACTTCTCCTACTGGATGACCCGCATGCTGCACCGGAACGCGGATGATTCGCCCTTTGAGCGCAAACGCCAGCTGGGGGAACTGGCAGCAGTTACCGGTTCACGAGCCGGCTCAACCTACCTGGCCGAGGCTTACACCGGTTGGCCGCTGAAGTAGGGCTCAGGCCTGCAGCCCGCGGGTGAGTGCGTCCACAACATGGGCGCCCCATCCAGGGTCTCCAGCAGCAGCCGGAACGGCGCCGTTCGGCACCGCCGGCGGCGAAGGCCTCCGGACCGCCGGCATAATCGGTAGATGCCCCGTTTCGTTCCGTCGACGCCCGCCGCCCTGGTCCGGCTGATCGGCGATCGCGCCCTGGCGTTGCCGGGACGGGTGCGGATCGCCGTTGATGGTCCTGTGGCTGCCGACCCGCTGGCGCTAGCGCAGCGCACCGCGGACTGGCTCCGGCGCGCCGGCAGGCCCGCCGCGGTGGTCGACCTTGAGGACTATGTGCTGCCGGCCTCCGAACGGCTGGAGAACGGACGGGACCCGCAGAGTTACCACTCCCGCTGGTTCGACTACGCGGCGCTGGGCCGGGAGGTCCTGGACCCCCTGGGACCGGGCACCACATCCCCCTGCTGGCTGCCACGGCTGCGGGACGCCGCAACCGACCGGTCCGCCCGGGAACCCCGGCAGGAGGCGCCACCGGGCCTGGTGCTCCTGGTGGCCGGGCCGATGCTGCTGGGACGCTGGCTGGATTTCGACCTCACGGTGCACCTGCTGATGGACGGGCCGGTGCTGGCCCGCAGGACTGAGCCGGAGGCACAGTTCACCGTGCCGGCCCTGACCCGGTACCAGGATGAGTTGGAGCAGCAGCCGGACATCCTGGTGCGGTACAACCACCCGGACCGTCCCGCCGTTATGGAACGGTGACGGCTCTCCTGCAAATGTTTACCGAAACGCCGCCGCGCCGGGACCGTGGCGGTGCACGGGCAACGGCGCAGGCGGATCTAATCTGGGAGTTCATTCCTCCAAGCCGCGGCGTTCACCGGGGCTGGGATCGGCAGGAGCTGATATGAGCGACGAAAGCGGGATTTGGGATGACACGCTGCTGAGCGTGTCCGACATTGCTGAGCACCTGAAGGTATCCAAAATGACCGTCTACCGGCTGATCCGTTCGGGCAAACTGGATGCGGTCAGGATTGGGCACTCCTTCCGGGTCACCTTGACCGCGGTCGAAGCATACGTGCGCGGCGCGCAGGTCTAAGGCCTGCAGGTCGTCTACGAGCAGGTCTAAAGAGACCGGCAAGGGGCCGCGCTCTATTCCTGGACCAGGGGTCCAACCTCATAAGATCGTCAGATGGGAACTTCGACGGCACGCCAGGTGCACCACGCAGGCCACGGGACTGGCCCGGCAACCGCCCGTCCCTTGAGGGTGGCCATTATCGGTGCGGGTCCGGCGGGGGTTTATGCCGCTGACATTCTGACCAAGGCCGAGCGTGATTTTGAGGTCAGTATTGATCTGTTCGAGGCGTATCCGGCCCCGTACGGGC
>DATIMB010000379.1:0-1606 GCA_035475875.1 Micrococcaceae bacterium | reverse complement strand
CCAATCCCCAGTGTCGTCCACTTCAGGGCCGTCCACTTAACCGGCTTGGCCGGATGCCCCTGCCGCTGCAGGTCCACTTTTGTTGGCATGGTCCCCATTGTTCCGGTTTATCGCCGAGGACGTCGAGCGGCGCACCGGAAGGGGTGGAAAGAACCTCCTTCCCACCTGGCGCCGCTGACATACGCTTATGCCATGACTGATTCGATCATCATCCTGACGGAAGAGCCTCTGGGCGGTCTGGACGCGGAGAACATTATCCGGCTGTACGACGACGGCGACGACGTCCAGCTGGTGGTGCTGGTGCCCTCGGGGGCCAAACGGAATCTGCTGGTGGACGTGGTGGATCAGCTGACGCTGCTCGACCTGCCGGCGGCCGTACGGGAACTGCGGGACAAGCCACCCAGCAAGGAAGTGGCCCGGGCCGATGCGGCCGAACAGCTGGCAACCTCCGTCGCGGTGCTGGAGGCTGCCGGGGCCAAGGTCAGCGGCAAGGTCGTCGAGGGCAACGCGGTGCGCGCGCTGGTGGCCGAGGTCAAGGCCACGGACGCCCGGCAGGCCGTCGTCGTCACCCGCCCGCACGCCCTGGCGGACACCTTCCATCAGGACTGGGCCAACCAGGCGCAGCACAAACTGGGGCTTCCGGTGCTGCATCTGTACGCTGGCTCGGGATTTATTGGCGACTCGTAGGCGTTAAGCCGACATGACCAACGACGAAACGATCCGCGAAGAAACCACGTCCGCTGCGACCGGCCCCAGCGCAAGCCCCGCCGCGGCGAAAACCGACGAACAGTGGCGCCAGGAACTCAGCGCCGACGAGTTCCGTGTGCTGCGCCAGGCCGGTACCGAGCGGCCCTTCACCGGTGAGTACTGGGACAGCCACACCGCCGGCGTGTACAACTGCCGGGCCTGCGGTGCGGAGCTTTTCACCAGCAACGAGAAGTTCGATTCACACTGCGGCTGGCCGTCCTTCTGGGCCCCGCTGGCGGAGGGCAAGGTCCGCTACATCCATGACCGCTCGATGGGGATGGACCGGGTTGAGGTCAGATGCGCCAACTGCGACTCGCACCTCGGCCACGTCTTTGACGGCGAGGGCTACCAGACGCCCACCGATCAGCGGTTCTGCATCAACTCCATCTCACTGAAGCTGGTCCCCGCGGAGCAGTAGGCGCCGGGCCGCTCTGAGATCTGACCACCTTTGAATCGCCCGAGTTCGACGTGTTCGACCGACACGCCGAAAATCTTTCAGCGCCGCTGTCAAAGGTGGTCAGTTCTCGCCGGTCCACTTCCGCCTCCCCCCGCCAAAAAACGCGCAGCATGCGTGCGACTGGGCCACTTCGCCGCTTCTCCGGTCCTGAGCGTGAGAGTTTCTGGTGCTCAGGAATATTCAAGATAAGAATTGCTGTTCTATTGGTACGCTCGCAGAGCTCCCGCGAACTCCGCAGAGCGTCCGGAATACGCAGCTTCCGGAACTCCGTCTCGAAAGGACCGCCGACGTGACCCAGACCGTCTCGACCCCCATCACCGACCTGTTCCCCTCCGGCGCTGCCGGCGCGCCCAGCACCGAAGAACTGGCCGGCAGCCCGGACTGGCTGGCCCTGAAGACGGC
>DATIMB010000378.1:0-11828 GCA_035475875.1 Micrococcaceae bacterium | reverse complement strand
GCACGAGGACCACATCGGCGCCGTGCCATACCTGCTGCGGCTGCGCGAGGACATCCCGCTGGTCGGCTCGCAGCTCACCCTGGCCCTGATCGAAGCGAAGCTGCAGGAGCACCGGATCAAGCCGTGGTCGCTGACCGTGGCTGAAGGCCAGGTGGAGCAGTTCGGTCCGTTCCAATGTGAATTTGTGGCCGTGAACCACTCCATTCCGGACGCCCTGGCGGTTTTCATCCGGACCTCCGGCGGGAACGTGCTGCACACCGGCGACTTCAAGATGGACCAGCTGCCCCTGGACGGGCGGATCACGGACCTGCGCCATTTTGCCCGGCTCGGGGAAGAAGGCGTGGACCTGTTCCTGGTCGATTCCACCAATGCGGACGTGCCCGGCTTCACCACCGCGGAGCGGGAGATCGGTCCCACCCTGGACAGGCTTTTCGGCCAGGCCGAAAAGCGCATCATCGTGGCCAGCTTCTCTTCGCATGTGCACCGGGTCCAGCAGGTGCTCAATGCTGCCGTGGTGCACGGGCGCAAGGTGGCGTTTGTGGGCCGGTCTATGGTCCGGAACATGGGTATTGCCGCCAAGCTGGGCTACCTGCAGGTACCCGACGACGTTCTTGTGGACATCAAGAACGTGGACAACCTGCCGGATAACAAGGTGGTGCTGATGTCCACCGGTTCCCAGGGCGAGCCGATGGCCGCCCTGTCCCGGATGGCCAATGGCGACCACCGGATTGGCGTGGGCCAGGGCGACACCGTGATCCTGGCCTCCTCGCTGATCCCGGGCAACGAGAACGCCGTCTTCCGCGTTATCAACGGACTGCTCAAGCTGGGTGCGGACGTAATCCATAAGGGCAACGCGAAGGTCCACGTTTCGGGGCACGCCGCGGCCGGGGAGCTGTTGTACTGCTACAACATCATCCAGCCCAAGAACGTGATGCCGGTGCACGGCGAGACCCGGCACCTGATTGCCAACGGAAAACTGGCCCAGGCCGCCGGTGTCCCGGCGGAGAATGTCCTGCTGACCGACGACGGCTCGGTGGTGGACCTCTACAACGGCATCGCCCGCATCGTGGGCCAGGTGGAATGCGGTTTCGTTTATGTGGATGGCTCCAGCATCGGCGAAATCACGGATGCGGACCTGAAGGACCGCCGGATCCTGGGCGACGAAGGGTTCATCTCCATCATTACCGTGGTCAACCGCACCACCGGGAAGATCGTCACCGGACCGGAGATCCACGCGCGTGGCGTGGCTGAGGACGATGCGGTGTTCGATGACATCAAGCCGAAGATCGAGGCGGCACTGGAGCAGGCCGTGATGGCCAGCACCGACCACACCGCCTACCAGTTGCAGCAGGTCGTCCGGCGGGTGGTGGGCACCTGGGTGAACCGCAAGCTGCGCCGGCGTCCGATGATCATCCCGGTCGTCCTGGAGGCGTAGGCATCCACCGACAAGGATCGCCCTAAATGACACGGTTATGTCCTTGTCACTTAGGGCGATCCTTGTCATGACTGGAAACTCGGTCCGTCCGCGGGTGCACAGGAGCAGCCACCGCCACCGCCGGTACCCGGAAATCCCCGGAACCCAGCCAGTTCACAGGTAACGTAGGACCCATGGCGACTCGAACTTCCCCCCGCGCGTCCGCCAGCCGAGCGAACAGTGCTACCCCGCGCTCGCCGAAGACCGGCACGCGCAGCACCTCATCGCGGGCAAAACAGGTTTACGTTGAACCGGAACCTCGGCCGGCCTGGCCGGTCAGGGTGGTCGGCGGCTTCTGGCAGGGCATCGGCCACCTGGTGGGCGGTGCCGTCCGCCGAATGGGCCAGGATGTCAGCGCCATGCCGCACGAGGCCCGCCGGGATGGCAGCGGCCTGCTGTTCATGGTGCTGGCGGTGGGCATTGCTACCTTCGAATGGTGGGGACTGACCGGCCCGCTCGCCGACGCCATCCACGGCGTGTTGCGCGGCACCTTCGGCTGGTTCTCTGTGCTGCTGCCGCCGATGCTGCTGATTTTCGCGGTCCGGGTGTTCCGCCAGCCGGAGAACGTCCGCGGCAACAACCGGGTGGCCATCGGCTTCAGTGTCCTCACCGTGGCTGGCTCCGCGCTGGCCCACCTGGGTGCCGGCGCCCCCTCGATGGCCAGCGGGTTCGATGGCGTCCGCGACGCCGGCGGCATGGTTGGACTGCTCGCCGGGGGCTCGCTGGCCGCGCTGAATACCTGGCTGGCGGTGGCCGTCTGGTCCGTGATCGCCTTCATCAGCCTGCTCATCCTCACCGCGACGCCGTTCCGGTCCATTCCGGCCCGGCTGCACGCCCTCTACGCGCACCTTATGGGCCAGGACCTGCAGGACCCGGACCGGGCCGACGGCCACGACCAGAGCTACCTCTATGACCGCGATGCTGCGGGCCGGGGCGCTTCCGTGGACACCGAAGAGACCACGCCGAAGAAAAAGAAGGGCCGTGGCCTCTTCGGCCGCAAGAACAAGGACGAGGACTTCGACGACGTGGGCCTGGACGGCTACATCGGCGACGAGGCCTTCGAACAGGCCCTGGTCGACGACGACGAGGCTTCCGCCCCGGCGATTCCGCCCGGCGTGCGCAGGCCCACCCAGGCAGAACTGGCAATGGACAAGATCAAGGCGCGCCAGGGCCTGCCCACCACAGCGGCCGGCGACGCCGCCCCCGTCACCGAAGCCATCGCCGTCGTGCCTCCCACGCTTCCGGCCCCTGCCGTCCGGTCCACCCCGGTGGCGCCTCAGCCTCCAGCAACGCCGATCCCGCAGCGCACCGAACAGCTCTCGCTGGCCGGGGACGTGACCTACACGCTGCCCTCGGCGGAGGTGCTGACGCCGGGGACCCCGCCGAAGGAGCGCTCCGAAGCCAATGACGCCGTCGTCGCCGCGCTGACGGACACGCTGACCCAGTTCAACGTGGACGCCACCGTGACAGGCTTCTCCCGTGGACCCACCGTCACCCGCTACGAGATCGAGCTCGGCTCCGGCACCAAGGTGGAACGCGTCACGCAACTGTCCAAGAACATTTCCTACGCGGTGGCCAGCGCCGACGTGCGCATCCTCAGCCCGATCCCGGGCAAGTCCGCGATCGGGATTGAGATCCCCAACACGGACCGCGAGACCGTCTCGCTGGGCGATGTGCTGCGCAGCCAGAACGCCCGGCGCACCGACCACCCGATGGTGATGGGCGTGGGCAAGGACGTGGAAGGCGGGTTCGTGGTGGCGAACCTGGCCAAGATGCCGCACCTGCTGGTGGCCGGCGCCACCGGTGCCGGTAAGTCCTCGTTCGTGAACTCGATGATCACCTCCATCCTGATGCGGGCCACGCCCGATGAGGTGCGGATGGTGATGGTGGACCCCAAGCGGGTGGAACTGACCGCGTATGAGGGCGTGCCGCACCTGATCACCCCTATCATCACGAATCCGAAGAAGGCTGCCGAGGCGCTGCAGTGGGTGGTCCGCGAGATGGACACGCGCTACGACGACCTCTCCAACTACGGCTTCAAGCACATCGATGACTTCAACAAGGCGGTTCGGGCCGGCAAGGTACATCCGCCGGTGGACTCCAAGCGGGTGATCAAGCCGTACCCGTACTTGCTGGTGATCGTGGACGAGCTTGCGGACCTCATGATGGTGGCACCGCGGGACGTGGAGGACTCGATTGTCCGCATCACCCAACTGGCCCGCGCGGCCGGCATCCACCTGGTGCTGGCCACCCAGCGACCCTCGGTGGACGTGGTGACCGGTCTGATCAAGGCCAACGTGCCGTCCCGGATGGCCTTTGCCACCTCCTCGGTCACGGACTCGCGCGTGGTGCTGGACCAGCCGGGTGCGGAAAAGCTGATCGGCCAGGGCGATGCGCTGTTCCTGCCGATGGGCGCGTCCAAGGCGATCCGTGTGCAGGGCGCCTGGGTGACCGAATCGGAGATCCACCAGGTCGTGGAGCACGTCAAGGGCCAGCTGCAGGCGGTCTACCGCGAGGATGTGGCGGTGGAGGCGCCGAAGAAGCAGATCGACGACGATATCGGCGACGACCTGGACGTGCTGCTGCAGGCCACCGAGCTGGTGGTGACCACGCAGTTCGGCTCCACCTCCATGCTGCAGCGCAAGCTGCGGGTGGGCTTCGCCAAGGCCGGCCGGCTGATGGACCTGCTGGAGTCCAGGGGAGTGGTGGGTCCGTCCGAGGGATCCAAGGCCCGCGACGTGCTGGTCAAGCCGGACGACCTGGCGGCGACGCTGGCGGCGATCCGCGGCGACGGACCGGTCCCCGGCGGGGCTGCGGCTCCGGTGGATCCGACGACGGCGGCGCTGGCGGACAATGCGAACGCCAACCACGGTTACGGCTCTGACCCGGGATATGGCGTGGACCTGGTGGCAGAGGACCTGGCCGCGCGGACGCAGGCCGTTGAGTACTACGACGGCGCCGATGGCGGGGACGACGACGGCTCCGAGGATGCCTGGTCGCTCACCGGCCGGTAGGCAGACGCGTCGGTGGGGGAGCCATGCTAGCGGGTAGGGCTACCTGCTCCCCGTCCGCATAAAGCCGCGGACGGGTACCCCGGCGGGTAGCCTTAGGAACGTGAGTGAATCGAGGACCACGGCACCGCAGGTCTGGAACCTGCCCAACATCCTGACCATGCTGCGCATAGTGCTGGTGCCGTTCTTCATCTGGTTCATGCTCGAGGACAACTCGGCCCAGGGACCATGGCGCTGGGCCGCCCTGGCCGCGTTCGCCGTCGCCATCTACACGGACCAGCTCGACGGAGACCTGGCCCGGAAGCGCGGACAGGTGACGGACTTCGGCAAGATCGCCGACCCGATCGCGGACAAGCTGCTGATCGGCTCGGCCCTGATCCTGCTATCCGGGCTGGGCGAGCTGCCGTGGTGGATCACCGTCCTGATGCTGGTCCGGGAGGTGGGCATCACCGTGCTGCGGTTCGTGGTGATCCGGTACGGTGTGATCCCGGCCTCCCGCGGCGGCAAACTCAAGACCGTGCTGCAGACGGCGGCCATCTTCCTGTTCCTGCTGCCGCTTTCCAGCCTGGTTCCGTGGCTGGGGGTCGTGGCCTTCTGGATCATGCTCGCCGCGCTGGCGGTCACCCTGATCACCGGTGTGGACTACATCGCCCAGGCGATCCGGCTGCGCCGGGAAGCCCGGCCGGGCCAGGGAGGGCAGCCATGATCGTGCTGGATCTCCCGCTGCTGGTGGCGTCTGCCGTTGACGCCGGCATCACGGTGGCCACGGCCGAATCCCTGACCGGAGGACTTGTCGCGGCCACCCTGGTGCAGGTGCCCGGTGCCTCTGGAATGTACCAAGGTGGGGTGATCGCCTACCAGAACTCGGTAAAGGCCGGTATTCTGGGTGTCAGTGAAGCCCTCCTGGAGTCTGCCGGGTCGGTGGATCCCCAGGTGGCCCGGGAGATGGCGCTGGGAGCCTGCCGCGCCACCGGCGCCCGGGTAGGCATTTCAACCACAGGGGTGGCGGGCCCGGAACCGCACGACGGAAAACCAGTGGGAAGCGTGTACATTGGCGTGGCCCTGGACGGCGTCGCGCAAGCCTACGAGTACCACTTCGACGGCGATCGGGCTCTGATCCGCCAGCAGGCGTGTGACGAGGGGCTGTCCTTGCTCCAGCAGGTGGTGGCCCAGGTCAGGGAACAAAATTTGTAACCCGATAGTTAGTCATAATGCAGGCGGTCGAAGCAGATGCGTCCTAGGATGTAGTGATCAGGCGGCGGTACCCCGGAAAACCAGGGGCCAAGGTCGACTAAAGAGGGAGTAAGGCGATACCGATGGTGAAGCAACCCGTGTCCGTTAACGGCGTAGTGCGCTGGCGGGATGTGGGTCTGGCGGAAAAGGCCAAGCACGAGCAGAAGGAGCGCAAGATGGTGGTTTTACGCCACGAGATCGGGGATGTCCTGCGCGATGTTCGTCAGCGCCAAGGCCGTACCCTCCGTGAAGTCTCACACAACGCACGTGTTTCGTTGGGCTACCTCAGTGAGGTTGAGCGTGGCCAGAAGGAAGCCTCCTCCGAGCTGCTGTCCTCTATCTGCACGGCTTTGGACGTACCGTTGTCCATGATGCTGCGCGAGGTCAGCGACCGGTTGGCTGTAGCCGAGGGCGTCTCGGTTCCGGATACCGTTCCGCAGGAATTCTCGGCCCGTTACGGCCGGGACCTGGGTGACGAGCTGTCCGAGGAACTGAACAAGGACCTCATGTCCAACGCGTTCTAGTAAGACTTGCAGCGAAGGCCCGCCACTGTTGTGGCGGGCCTTCGCTGGTTAATGCGCTTGGTGGGTCTAAGCCCGCCCGGTTGGCTGCCCTTAGCTTTCAACCTGGGGGTGGTCCTTGGCTTCCCGGGCGAAATCCTTGTCGTAATCGGCGTTCAGCTTGGCCATCAGGGTGGCCAGTTGCTGCAGTTCCGTTTCGGACCATGCCGCGAGCCGGGTGTGGAAAACTTCCTTGCGGGCGGCCTGGACGGTGTGGATCTGGGCGGCGCCTTTGTCTGTCAGGAGAATCGCCTGGGCGCGTCCGTCCGAAGGGTCGGCCTCCTTGCGGACCAGTCCTATCGATTCCAGGAACCCGATCTGCCGGCTTACCGAGGGCTTGCCCACGCCGATGCTCGCAGCCAGGTCAGTCAGCCGCATGGCCCCTTCGTTGGCCAGGATCGTGAGAAGTCCATAGGCGGACGGTTCCATCTCCGGATGGACGCTGCGCGAAAGATGGTGTGACATGGACCGCGCCCGGCGCCACAGCAGGCTGAGCTGCAGTTCGACGGCTTCAATCGCCGCCTCATCCGGTTCCGCAGCCATTGGAACGCCCAAAGGCGCAGGTTCGCGACGTTCGGCAGCAGATGTTGTCATGGCTTAATTGTAGAGTCACCGCCCCATGAGAGAATCGTCAGGTGCGTGTGAGCGACTTCTGGCGACTGATGGACGACGAATTCGGGCCCGCCTATTCCCGAGTCTTGGCCCGCGACCTAGTTCTGAGTGCCGTCGGTGGGCGTACGGCCCTCGAAGCGCTGCAGGCCGGGATTGGACCGAAAGCCATCTGGCTCGCCGTCTGTGACCTGCAGGATGTCCCGCCGGAAAGGCGACTTGGCAAGGACGTAAAGCCGTCCAAGTGACACGCCGGGGACCATCTTCGAATATCTGTTCGGGCAGGGATAGGCTTCTGTGCAGAGGAAAAGGAATCCTGGCGCCTCGGCGAAGTTCTCCACATTCCGGCCCGCCTGCTGATTTTGTCAGACCCCCCGGCTAGCGTCATGGTCAAGAGGTGCAGGAACAGCAGACCGGATCCGGGACGCGGTTTTTGGACCGCCAATTACAGACAGTCAGCCAGTAATGGCACTAGAAAGAGCAAGGTGAAACATGGCCGCTCCCGCAGACCGTGAAAAAGCGCTGGAAGCAGCGCTGGCCCAGATCGACAAGCAGTTCGGCAAGGGGTCCATCATGCGGCTCGGAGATGACGTCCGGGCACCGATCGAGACCATCCCAACCGGGTCCATCGCGCTGGACGTTGCCCTCGGCATCGGCGGGCTGCCCCGGGGCCGCATCGTGGAGATCTACGGTCCTGAGTCCTCGGGTAAGACGACGGTGGCGCTCCACGCCGTTGCCAACGCCCAGCGCAACGGCGGCATTGCCGCCTTCATCGACGCCGAGCACGCGCTGGACCCGGACTACGCCGCCAAGCTCGGGGTGGACGTGGACGCCCTGCTGGTGTCGCAGCCGGATACCGGTGAGCAGGCCCTGGAAATCATGGACATGCTGATCGGTTCCGGATCCCTGGACATCGTCGTCATCGACTCCGTGGCAGCGCTGGTGCCGCGGGCCGAAATCGAGGGTGAAATGGGTGACAGCCACGTCGGGCTGCAGGCCCGGCTGATGAGCCAGGCGCTGCGCAAGATCACCGGTCGGCTCAGCCAGACCAAGACCACCGCCATCTTCATCAACCAGTTGCGCGAAAAGATCGGGGTCTTCTTTGGCAGCCCGGAAACCACCACCGGTGGCAAGGCGCTGAAGTTCTATGCCTCCGTGCGGATCGACGTGCGCCGGATCCAGACTTTGAAGGAAGGCGCGGAGTCGGTGGGTAACCGGACCAAGGCCAAGATCGTCAAGAACAAGATGGCCCCGCCCTTCAAGATTGCCGAGTTCGACATCATCTACGGACAGGGGATTTCGCGTGAGGGCGGAATCATCGACATGGGCGTGGAGCACGGGATCATCAAGAAGTCCGGGTCCTGGTTCACCTATGATGGCGATCAGTTGGGCCAGGGCATGGAGAACTCGCGCCGGTTCCTGCGCGATAACCCCGAACTGGCCGAAGAACTGGAACGCCTGATCAAGGAAAAGCTGGGCGTGGGAGTAAAGCCGGCGGCAGTCGAGGAAGCCTCTCCAAAACTCAAGGCCGTGGACGGCTTTTAGGCAGGAGTCTTGACCTGTTTCGGCCGGCCGTTTTGACAGGCCTTTTGACCGGGCGTTTTGACCGGGCGTTAGGCGATGGGAACCAGGAGGTGGGCGATGGGCAGGGGGAAGCCGGCTCCTGAGCTTGACCCGGACGCGGATCCGGCGGCCGTTGCCCGGGCCATCGTTCTGCGGCAACTGACCAACTCGCCCAAGAGCAGGCAGCAGCTGGCACGGAAGCTGGCCGAGCGGCATGTCCCGGAGGACGTGGCCGAGGCCGTGCTGGACCGGTTCGAGGAGGTCCAACTGGTTGACGATGCCGGGTTCGCCCAGATGTGGGTCAGGAGCCGGGCGCAGACCCGGTCCCTGGCCCGCGGGGCGATCAGGCGTGAACTCGCGGACAAAGGGATCGGCGCGGACACCGCGGAGGAGGCCCTGGGGCAGATCTCCGACCAGGACGAGCAGGCTGCGGCGGCGGCCCTCGTCCGGCGGAAACTGCGACCAGGCATGGGACTGGAAGAACGGCCGGAACGGGACAAGCATATCCGGCGCCTGGTGGGGATGCTGGCCCGCAAGGGGTACCCGCCGGGCATGGCCTTCCGGCTCGCGGACCAGGAAATTGATCGGTTCCTGCAGCAAGGCCAGGGCGGAGGAGCCTGGGACTGAGCTTCGAATCGGGAGCTTTTCGGCGTTGTCTTCCCGGGAATCCACTCTGCGGCGGTTATGCTGGGCGGCATATGTTCAGGCTCAGGTTCAAATTCAGGCCAGCCATCGCAGCGGCGGTGCTCACCGGTGCCCTAGCGCTCTCCGGCTCGCTGGCAGTACCGGCGCTGGCGGATGACGATGCACCGCCCAGCGGCTTCCCCTCCTGGCAGGACGTGCAGGCTGCCAAGCAAAACGAGGCCAGCAAGGCCGATGAGGTCACCAAGATCACCACCTTGCTGGACGGGCTGCAGTCGCAGGCGGAGGAACTGGGTAACGCCGCAGTGCGGTCGGCCGCGGACTACGCCGTCGCCAAGGATGCCCTGGATGCGGCCAGCGCCAAAGTGGACGTGCTCACGGCGCAGACCGACCGGGCCAATGCGCAGGTAAGCCAGTACAAGAAGGAAGCCGGAGCCCTGGCCGCGCAGACCTACAAGGCCGGCGGTGCCAACCTGGGTGTCTTCGTGGCTCTGGATGCCATCTCATCCAAGGACAGTCTGCAGCGGCTTGACGTGATGCGGATGGTCACGGAGAAGGCAACTAACTTGTATGCCAACTCCAAGGCAGCCCAGGGGGTGGCCAAGGCGCTCACGGACCAGCAGCAGGCGGCGAAGGCCGAACGTGAACGGCTGGCCGGCGATGCGAAGGCAAAACTCGATGCGGCCCAGGCGGCGCAGAAGGCGATGGACACCCAGATCAGCCAGCAGAAGCAGCAGGACCAGGTCCTCACCGCGCAGCTGGCGTCGCTCAAAGGGACCACGGTGGCCGTCGAGGACCAGTACCGGCAGGGGCAGGCTGCCCTGGCCGCCTACCAGGCTGCCCAGGAAGCCAAGCGGCGGGCGGCGGCCGAACGGGCGCAGCAGGCGGCGGCTGCGGCAGCCCAGGCGGCGGCCCAAGGTTCGGGCGGCGATGGTACGGCCAGCCAGGGCAGCGGGTATATACCCGTCAATGTGCTGCTGCCCGTCATTCCCGGCAATGACGTCAACAGCCCCGCCGGCGCGCAGGCCTACGCTGCCGGCCGTCTCGGCGCCTACGGATGGGGACAGGACCAGTTCCAATGCCTGGTCCAGCTCTGGAACCAGGAATCCAGCTGGCAGACCAATGCCACCAACCCCTCCAGCGGGGCATACGGCATTGCCCAGGCGCTGCTGCCAAGCAAATACTCCAGCGCCGGGAGCGACTGGCTGACCAACTACCGGACCCAGATCGAATGGGGCTTCGGTTACATCCGCGACCGCTACGGCTCGCCCTGCGGCGCCTGGGGCCATGAGGTCTCCAACAACTGGTACTGACCTCCGGTTTAGCACCCCCGGGCAGGGGTCCCGGTTCACTGGCACTCATCATCGTCCCACCCCGCGAACGGTCGGTAACTGTCACCTTCACGGCTTCAAGACAGTAGATAGTGACCGTTCGCGGGGGAAGCGGGCGGATAGTGACCGTTCGCGCGGGAAATCAGCGTCGCCGGACCCGGTTATTGGTGAACTGCTGCAGGTCCTAAACTTGATGGGTGAGCTTGACCATCCCCGGCGTTGAAAATTCCGCCACAATCACCGATCCGGCGGCCGGCGCCACGGCGCAGGCCCGCACCGGCGCCACAGTCGATACGGCAGCTGGCACCACGGCCGATACCAGCACCGGCACCGCCGCAGACCCAGGCCAGCAGCGCCGAACCTACCAGGTGCGCACGTTCGGGTGCCAGATGAACGTCCACGACTCGGAGAGGATGGCCGGCCTGCTGGAAAGCGCCGGCCTGGTGGAGGCAGCCACCGACGCTGCTCCGGCCGACGTCGTCGTCTTCAACACCTGCGCTGTCCGGGAGAACGCGGACAACAAGCTGTACGGGAATCTGGGTATGCTGGCCCCGGTCAAGGAGGCCAACCCCGGCATGCAGATCGCGGTGGGCGGGTGCCTGGCGCAGAAGGACCGGGACACCATCCTCAAGAAGGCGCCATGGGTGGACGTGGTCTTCGGCACCCACAACGTCGGCTCGCTGCCGGCGTTGCTGGAGCGTGCCAGGCATAACAGCGAGGCGCAACTGGAGATCCTGGAATCGCTGGACGTCTTCCCCTCCACTCTTCCCACCAAGCGGGATTCGGTCTATTCGGGCTGGGTCAGCATCTCGGTGGGCTGCAACAATACCTGCACCTTTTGCATCGTCCCGTCGCTGCGGGGGAAGGAGCGGGACCGCCGGCCGGGGGAGATCCTGGCCGAGATCCAGGCGCTGGTCGACGACGGTGCCATTGAAGTGACGCTGCTTGGCCAGAACGTGAACTCCTATGGGGTGGAATTCGGCGACCGTCAGGCGTTCAGCAAGCTGCTGCGGGCCTGCGGGGACATTCCGGGCCTGGAGCGGGTCCGCTTCACCAGCCCGCACCCGGCGGCATTCACCGACGATGTGATCGAGGCGATGGCGGAAACCCCCAACGTGATGCCGCAGCTGCACATGCCGCTGCAGTCCGGCTCGGACAAGGTGCTCAAGGACATGCGACGGTCCTACCGGTCCAGCAAGTTCCTGGGCATATTGGACAAGGTCCGCCAGCGCATGCCGCACGCGGCCATCTCCACAGACATCATTGTCGGATTCCCTGGTGAAACCGAGGAGGACTTCCAGGCCACCCTGGACGTGGTGGAGAAGTCCCGTTTTGCCACGGCCTTCACGTTCCAGTACTCCAAGCGTCCCGGCACGCCGGCCGCCGAGCTGCCGGACCAGCTGCC
>DATIMB010000377.1:0-2494 GCA_035475875.1 Micrococcaceae bacterium | reverse complement strand
CAGCGGTGTGGCTGTATCTGCGGTGGCATCCGTTTCCGCCGCAAGCTTGCTGGTCCGGCGGTCCCGACGCTTGTCGTTGAGGATGCACAGGCCGATGGCGCCGAAGTAGAGCACCAGCAGCGGAACGGCCAGGAAGAACATTGAGAACGCGTCGGCACCTGGGGCTGCCATGGCGGAGACGATGGTGACCAGCAGGATGGTGATCCGCCAGGCCTTCAGGATGGTCTTTCCACGCACCACCCCGGCCATATTCACCGCCACCAGCACCACCGGCACCAGGAAGGCTATGCCCATGAACAGCAGCAGCTGCATCACGAAGGTCAGGTAATCGGTCGCATGGATGATGTTCGAGGAAGCCCCGGAGGGGGTGAAAGACGTCAGCGCGGTGACGATGTTCGGCAGAATCAGCCAGCCGGCCCAGATCCCGGCCAGGAACAGCGGAATCGCGGAGAACATGTACCCGAGGGTGTAGCGGCGTTCCTTGCTGGTCAGCCCAGGGGTGATAAAGGCCCACAGCTGGTAGATCCAGACGGGCGACGACAGGATGGCGCCAAGGAAGACCGAGCTCTGCAACTTAAGGTCAAAGGAGGTGGAGACGCCGTCGAAGTTGATCGAGGCAGCGATCCCCCGTTCCTTGCTGATGTGCATGATCGGCTCCGAAATGGCCGTAAACAGCGGATCGTAGAGGAACCAGCCACCGATGGCGCCGAGGAGGAGTGCAAGGGCGCACTTGAAGAGCCGATTGCGCAGCTCAATCAGGTGGTCCTTCAGGGCCATCCGCCCCTCAGGGTTGGATTTGCGGCCCTTCTTCTCGCTCACTGTGGCTAGGACGGATTGCCGGTACCCGGCGTCGTGCCGTCACCGGCGCTCCGGGAACCGGACTGCGGCGGGTTATTGACGATCCTGCCCTCAACCGGCGGCTCGGCCGACTGGTTGCTGCTGCCTGCGGTATTTGACGGCGCTGTGCTCTCCGTCTTGCCGTCATTCTTCATTTCCTTGACCTCGGACTTGATGATCCGCATCGACTGGCCAAGGCTGCGCGCCATTCCCGGGAGTTTCGGCGCGGCAAAGAGCAGCACAATCACCACGACGATGATGATGATGGCCACAGGGCTATCAAAAAGCTTACCCACAATAGGTCCTTTCCTGTTGGTACATCCTACGTCTTAAGCCTGGGTGATGTCGTGCAGGATGCTCTCGTGCAGACCGATGTCGCGAAGTGACTGCGGCTGCCCGCGTTCTGCGCGCCGGGCGACCCGGCGGCGGCGCCGCTGGGATACCCGGGCCGCCTTGGCTGCCGTGTAATCATCCTTCATTTGCTCCGGCGACGCAAAGACCGCCACGCCCTGGGATCGGGGCATCGCAGGAGCGAGCCGGGCTTCCAGCTCGGCACGCCGCGCCCGGGCGTGCTTCCGCAGCCGGTTACCGGATGCCTCTAGGGACTTTGCCGTCGTACGGAAGTCCCGCCAGACTTTGATTCCAAGCAGCACCACATACAGAAGCGACAGCGCCACCAGCGCTATCCAGATGACTATCCATGACCACCAAGGCATATAACCAGTCTACCGGCCATGCCATCCCCCGGCTCCCCCAGCCCCAACCCCATGTTGAGTGTGGACCTCTGCCCCTTCCCTCCGCGTTTTAGGGTGCAGATCTCCACACTCAACGGAGGGAGTGGAGTGGGGCGACGGGGGTGTGGTCGCGGGGCGGTTCGAGTGGTCGGCGGTTCGAGTGGTCGGCGGTTCGAGTGGTCGGCGGTTCGAGTGGTCGGCGGCTCAACGGCCGGCAACTTGCGGCTGGCTTAGGGGTTTGCAGCCGCCGTGTAGTTGGCCAGGGCGGCGTCGAGCCATGCCTGGGTCGACGTGCGCAATGCAACCGGTTCCAGCACGGTGCCGGCTCCGCCAAGCCGGGCCATCAGTTCCGGAACCATCGAGTCCCGGCCCACGCGGATGCGCGCGGCGATCCGCCCATCCGGCAGCGGCGAGCGTGCCTCGGCCGCGTAAGCCTCGGCGACCCATGCGGCCTCCGGATCCAGGGCCAGGACCACGTCCCGGTCCTCCGGCTTGGGCATGAAAACACCGGCAGGAAGTCTGCCGTTGCGCGGCAGGCCGCGGTCTTCTGCGGGCTCCGCGGTGGCCGTTGCGGAGAGGATGCCGTCCAGCCGGAAGTTCCGCAGCCCTCCCGCCGCTCGGCACCACGCCTCTACGTACCAGGTGGAGTCCTGGGAGAAGAGCCGCAGCGGTTCAATAACGCGTTCGGTGGTTTCCCCGCGCTGGCGGACAAAGTAGCTGATCTGCACGCATAGCCGGTCTGTCGCCGCCTGCTGCAGCAGCGCCAGCGTCTCCGCACTTGTGTCCGGCGCGATCCGCGCCTCCACCACCCCGGCCAGCCAGGCGTCGTCGCCCGCCACCTTGCGGACGCTCTCCAGCACGCCATCGAGGGCCGCCAGGCTTCCCGCGCCCGGCAGCGACTGCAGCGATTCCAGCCCCACCAG
>DATIMB010000376.1:0-4740 GCA_035475875.1 Micrococcaceae bacterium | reverse complement strand
ACGAGAATGGCGCAGGCTCCGCACTCCCCCTCGGCGCAGCCTTCTTTGCAGCCGGTCAGTCCGCCTTTGCGCAGCCAGTCCAGGGCGGTGGTGTGCGCGGGGGTGGTTCCCAGTGCGCGCCGCTGCCCATTAACGATGAGGCCGATGTCTTCCATGATCTAGCTCCTTGTTGATAACGAGGTGGTAGATCGGCCTTGCGCCGCGCCGTTCCTCTTGATACAGGGGCGTTGCTGCGATCGAGCGCCGCCTGTGTTCCGCCGGCTTCCCGCATGGCCGCCGACGTAGTCGAAGGCGCAACGACCGCGCCCTCGTTCAAGTGTGGAATTGAAATTCTGCTCTATTCGGTTTTCCGGTTTTCAGTCTTCCGGTGGGGACACTTCCGGGATCCGAAAGTTGATTATTGGTTTATGGAATTCTATGACGTGCGTCACGATCCGTCAAACAACCATGATCATACCGAAGCGCGGCTCAGGGTCTGCTCGGCGTGTTTGAGGATGGGGCCGTCGATCATTTTTCCCTGGTAGGCAAAGACTCCCGATCCGGCGCTGGCAGCGGCTGCCAACAGGTCCTTGGCTGCGGCCACCTGTTCGGGGGTGGGCAGGTAGGCCTGGCGGATCACCGGAACCTGGCTGGGATGGATGCACGCTGTGGCTGCGAAGCCGGAGCCGACGGCGTCCCGCACCTCGGTTCCGAGCCCTTCCAGGTCCGGGATGTTCACGTAGACGGCATCATTGGCGGCTTTGCCGTATGCGGCAGCGGCGATCAGCACGGAGGAACGGGCGTGCATGGCGACGGCCCGGTAGCTGCCGTCTTCATGCCGGCTGGAGCTGCCACCCAATGAGGCGACCAGGTCCTCGGCACCCCACATCAGCGCCACGACATTGCGGACCCGGGCAATCTCCGGGGCGGCCAGCACACCGCGGGCCGTTTCACAGAGGGCTATGACCTCATACTGCGGGATACCGGAGATCGCGTCCCCGTTCTCCGCTTTGGCCGCCATGATGGTCCGGTAATCGGTGTGTTTGAGCGCCGCCAGGTCCGCCCTGCTCTCGGCTGTGCCCAGCGGGTTGATCCGCACGATGGTCCGTGCCGGATCCAGCGGGTTATCGATCAGGTGCCGGCGCGCGGTTGCCTTGTCTGCGGGCGCGACGGCGTCCTCCAGGTCCAGGATGACGGCATCGGCGCGCTCGGCGGCCTTGGCATAGCGTTCCGGCCGGTCCGCCGGGCAGAAGAGCAGGGCGGGTCCCACGGTGAAGGTCATGCCCGGGACTCCTTGGTCTGGTGGGCATTGCGGGTCCACATCAGGCAGGATCGGGTGGCGGTGGCAACCACCACGCCGTCCTGGTTGCGACCGGTGTGGGCCATGGTGGCGATCCCCTGTCCGGGCCGGGATGCGGACGGCCGTTTGCCCGTGACAACCGTCTCCGTATACAGCGTGTCGCCGTGGTACATCGGGTGCGGGAACTTCACGTCGGTCAGGCCAAGCTGGGCCACGATGGTTCCCTGGGTCAGCTGCGGCACCGATTGGCCCACCAGCGTGGCCAGGGTCAGCATTGAATTCATCAGCCGCTGCCCGAACGGCTGCTCCGCGGCCCACGCCGCATCCAGGTGCAGGGCCTGGGTGTTCATGGTCATCGTGGTGAACAGGACGTTGTCCGTTTCGGTCAGGGTGCGCCCCGGACGGTGCGCGTACACAACGTCCGTCTCCAGCTCGTCAAAATACAGGCCGCGCTGCTCGATCACCCGGGCGGGTGCGGTGGCCTTTTGATCCGGTTCCGGCGCAGGTAAGGGACTGCCGCTCATACGTCGTCCTCGTTGTGCATCTCAATCTCCAGCTCGGCTCCTGTCGCGGCGACGACCTGCTCCGCCGTCACTCCGGGGGCCACCTCCCGCAGCACCAGGCCGTCCGCGGTCACGTCGATGACGGCCAGGTCGGTGATGATCCTGTCCACGCACCCCTTGCCCGTCAGCGGCAGGGAGCACTTTTCCAGGATCTTTGGGTTGCCGGCGCGGTCGGTATGCTCCATCATCACGATCAGCCGTTTCGCGCCGAAGACCAGATCCATGGCTCCGCCCATGCCCTTGACCATCTTGCCCGGGATCATCCAGTTGGCCAGGTCCCCGTTGGCGGCAACCTCCATGGCACCGAGCACCGCCACGTCCACATGTCCGCCGCGGACCATCCCGAAGGAGGTGGCCGAGTCGAAGAACGCGGCCCCCTTGTTGACGGTGACGGTTTCCTTGCCTGCGTTGATCAGGTCCGGGTCCACCTTGTCATCGGTGGGGTAAGGACCGGTGCCCAGGATGCCGTTCTCCGAGTGCAGCACCACCTCGACGCCGTCCGGGATGTAGTTGGGGATCAGGGTGGGCATGCCGATGCCCAGGTTCACGTACTGGCCGTTCTTGAGTTCCTTGGCCACGCGGGCGGCGAGTTCATTGCGGGTCAGTGCCATGGTCAGGCCTCCTGGGATTCGCGGGGCTGGGAGACGGTGCGCTTTTCGATCCGTTTTTCACTGCCCGGACTTCCGGCGGGAACATGGACTACGCGCTGCACATAGATCCCGGGCAAGTGCACGTGCTCGGGGTCCAGTTCGCCCGGTTCCACCAGTTCCTCCACCTCCGCGATGGTGATCTTGCCGGCCATGGCGCACAGCGGGTTGAAGTTCATTGCGGTGGCGTGGAAGATAAGGTTGCCGTGCCGGTCCCCCTTCAGCGCGTGCACCAGCGCAAAGTCCGGCGTCACGGACTCTTCGAGCACATACTCGGCGCCGCCAAACGTGCGCACCTCCTTAGGTTCGGAGGCAATCGCGACCCCGCCCTCGCCGTCGTACTTCCGGGGCAGGCCACCCTCGCTGACCTGGGTGCCCACCCCGGCAGTGGTGTAAAACGCGGGGATGCCGGCCCCGCCGGCCCGCAGCTTTTCCGCGAGCGTGCCCTGCGGAGTCAGCTCCACTTCCAGTTCGCCGGCCAGGAACTGTCGTGCGAATTCCTTGTTCTCGCCCACGTAGGAGGAGATGGTGCGGCGGATCCGGCCGTCCCGCAGCAGCACGCCCAGGCCCCAGTCATCCACGCCGCAGTTGTTGCTGATGGTCTCCAGGTCCGTGGTGCCCGCGTCGTGCAGCGCTGCGATCAGCGCCACCGGGATCCCGCACAGGCCAAAACCGCCCACGGCCAGCGAGGCGCCGTCGGGAATGTCCCGGACGGCCTCCGCGGCGGAAGCAACAACTTTGTCAATCATCCTTGATCCTTTCCTGGCGGTGCCGACGGGCTCGAACGGCGGAGCTAGAGCCCCAGATCCCGGGCGATCAGCATCAGCTGCACCTCCGTGGTGCCCTCGCCGACCTCCAGAATCTTCGAATCGCGGTAATGCCGCGACACGGTGAACTCATTGATGAAACCGTACCCGCCAAAGACCTGGGTGGCGTCCCGGGCGTTGTCCATGGCGGCCTCGCCTGCGACCATCTTAGCGATGGCGGCCTGCGTCTTAAACGGCTTGCCCGCCAGCATCCGGGCCGCGGCATCGTAATAGGTCAGGCGGGCGGTGTGGGCACGGGCCTGCATCCGGGCGATCTTGAATTGGATTGCCTGGTATTTGCCGATCATGTTGCCGAAGGCGTGCCGCTCGGAGGCGTACCTGACGCACTGGTCCACGCAGCCCTGCGCCGCACCCACCGCAAGCGCGGCGATGGCGATCCGGCCCTCGTCCAGGATGGACAGGAAATTCGCGTAGCCGCGGCCGCGTTGCCCCAGCAGGTTCTCCTGCGGCACGCGGACGTTCCGCAGCGTCAGCGGGTGTGTGTCCGAGGCGTTCCAGCCCACCTTGTTGTACGCCTTCTCCGCCTTGAACCCGGGCGTGTCGGTGGGCACAAGGAAGGTGGTGATCTCCTTTTTGACCGACCCGTCCGCGCGTTCGGAGGTGCCGGTCACGGCCGTGACGGTGACCAGCTTGGTGATGTCAGTGCCGGAGTTGGTGATGAATTCCTTGTTCCCGTTGATCACCCACTGGCCGTCCTCCAGTTCCGCATGCGTCTTGGTGCCGCCGGCGTCGGAGCCGGCCTCCGGCTCGGTCAGGCCGAAGCCGCCCAGCGCCTTGCCGGAGGCCAGCATCGGCAGCCACTGCTGCTTCTGCGCCTCGTTGCCGAACCGGTACACCGGCATCGCCCCCAGCGACACGCCTGCCTCCAGGGTGATGGCCACGGACTGGTCCACCCGGCCCAGCTGCTCCAGCGCCAGGGCCAGGGCAAAATAGTCCCCGCCCATGCCGCCGTATTCCTCCGGGAAGGGCAGCCCGAACAGGCCCATCTGAGCCATCTGGTCGACGATTCCGTAGGGGAAGCTGTGCTCCTCGTCGTGTTTGGCGGAGACCGGGGCAACCACCTCGTCGGCGAATTCGCGCACGGTGTCGCTGAGGTCCTGGTAATCCTCGCTGAGTTCAAAGTCAGGCATGGTCGGTGGCTCCTTCTGGGATGGGCGCGGCTTCCGGGATGGGCGCGGCTTCTGCTTCGATGGCGTGGATGGTGGCGACCACCTGGTCCGCCTTGACCAGGTCGCCGGATTTAACGGTGATGTGCACGGTGCCGGCCACCGAGGCGGCCAGCTGGTGCTCCATCTTCATGGCTTCCACGGCCAGCAGCGTCTGGCCGGGTTCGACGGCGTCGCCACTGGCCACGCTGACGCTCACCACGGTGCCGGGCATGGGTGAGCGGACCTCAGGGTCGGCCGTGCCTTCCTCCCGGGCGA
>DATIMB010000375.1:0-4131 GCA_035475875.1 Micrococcaceae bacterium | reverse complement strand
CTGCACGATGCGGCAGGCCAGAAGAAGAATCGGAGCGGCAATGCCCGCGGCGGCGAAGGTGGGAAGGGCGCCGATCAACGTCGTCGGGATGGTCATCATGATGATGGTGATGACCATGACTTTTTGGCGGCCGATCCTGTCTCCGAGCGGACCGAGGATGAAACCGCCCAGGGGACGGAATATGAAGGACAGCGCAAGCACGGCGAAGGTTGCCACGAGCGCGAACTGTCCCGGGAAGAACGCGCTCGCAATGCACGGCGCGACGTAGGAGTACACGCCGTAGTCAAACCATTCGACGGCATTTCCGAGGGCGGACCCCGCAATCGCCCGCCGGAGGATGTGTTTGTCCTGCGCGGACATGTCTTTCAGATCGATGCCGTCCGGTGTGGGCGAATCAATATCGGATGGTCCGCGTCGAGGTTCAGTCAAGGATTACTCCCTGGCTGGCTTTGACTGACTGCACTTCCATCGTGACGCCGTTGACCGGCAGTGCGCCATAGGGCCTTGCAGGTAGCCGCTCATTCCGGCCCCGCTGGCAGGATACTGGCAGGATAGGGGGATGCGGATACTGATTGCACCGGACAAATTCAAGGGTACCCTCACGGCTGCTGAGGCGGCTGCGGCGATGGCGGAGGGCGCCCTGCGCGTCTACCCGGAGGCCACGGTTACCGCGCTCCCGGTGGCCGACGGCGGGGAGGGCACCTTGGAGGCGGCGGTTGCCGCCGGTTATGAGGAGAAGCTCAACGCCGTGGTGGGTCCGATCCTGAAGCCGGTGGGCGCAGCCTGGGCGCTGAAGGGTTCAACAGCGGCGATAGAGACGGCGCAGGCCAGCGGGTACCTGCTGTCGGAACCGACCGTGGAGAACGCCCTGCGGGCGCACTCCTACGGGTGCGGCCAGCTGATCGCCGCAGCGCTGGATGCCGGGGCGACCGAACTGATCATCGGCCTGGGTGGCTCGGCGATGTCCGACGCCGGAACGGGAGCATTGCGCGCCCTTGGCCTGCAGTTGCTGGATGCGCGCGGAAACCTGGTGCCGCTGGGCGGCGGGTCGCTGGGCCAGGTAGCGGCGGTGGACGCCTCCGGACTGGATCCGCGGCTTGCCAACGTCCGGATCAGGATGGCGGTCGACGTGGACAACCCGCTCTACGGCATCAACGGCGCCGCCCATGTCTTCGCCCCGCAGAAGGGTGCCGACACGGACACCGTGGAACTGCTCGACGCAGGCCTGCGCAACCTTGCGTCGGTGGTGCGGTCTGCCACCGGGGTGAACATCAATGTCCCCGGCGCCGGTGCCGCCGGGGGCTTCCCGTCCTCGTTCCTGGCCTACAGCAAGGCGGCGATTGAACGCGGGTTCGACCTGATCGCGGAAATGACCGGGCTGCACACCGCCCTCGAGTCGGCGGACTTGGTGATCACGGGGGAGGGGTCGCTGGATGCCCAGTCGCTCGCGGGCAAGGCACCCATCGGCGTCGCCGATGCCGCCCACGCTGCGGGCGTGCCCGTCGTCGTCGTAGCCGGCCGGATTGAGGTGGCCCCCGAGCAACTGGCCGCCCATGGCGTGGTGGCCGCCGCCAGCGCCGCGGATGTTGCCCGCTCGGCGGAGGAGGCGCAGCGGGACGCTGCCCGTTATGTGGCGCTGGCCACCGCCGAGGCGCTCAACGGGATTTAACGGGATTAGCCGCTGCCCTGCAAAAGCGACACCGGTCCCGGAAACTGACAGCGATTTATGCGGATCAATTGCCGGGATCGGTGTCCAAAATGGATGCGGTAAGGCTCTCCGCCCTTGGACCTCCGCCCTTAGACCTCCGGTCCCAGCGTTTCCGGGACCGGAAGTTCCGGATCCTCGGGGTTTGTGGCGGTGCCGCGCCACCGGGCCAGTGCGTTCATGCCGTGGTAGATGACCAGCGCGGCAGCGGTGCCCAGGGCGATGCCGGCAAACTGCAGGGAGCCGACGCTCCAGGTGTAGTCGGCGATGCCGATGATCAGCGAGACGGCCGCAGTCGTCAGGTTCACCGGGTTGGAGAAATTGACCCGGTTCTGCACCCAGATCCGCACGCCCAGCACGCCGATCATCCCGTACAGCATGGTCGCCGCTCCGCCCAGCACGCCGACCGGGACGGTGGCAATAAGGGCGCCGAATTTGGGTGAGAAGCTCAGCAGCAGGGCGGCCAGCGCCGCCACCCAATAGGCGGCGGTGGAATAGACCTTGGTGGCGGCCATCACGCCGATGTTCTCGGCATAGGTGGTGGTGCCGGAGCCGCCGCCGAACCCGGCCAGCGTCGTCGCCAGCCCGTCGGCCAGCAGCGCTCGGCCGGCCACCGGATCGAGGTTCCTGCCGGTCATCAGCGCCACGGATTTCACGTGCCCGATGTTCTCCGCCACCAGCACCAGGACCACCGGAACAAACAGCCCCACCACGGCCAGATGGAAGACCGGGGTCTGGAACTGCGGCAGGCCTACCCAGCCGGCCTTGTCCACCACCGTGAAATCAACCTCGCCGCGCAGCAGCGCCACGACGTAGCCCGCCACGACGCCGACCAGAATGGACAGACGGCCCAGGATGCCGCGGAACAGCACGCTGACCAGGATGATCACCAGCAGGGTGATCAGCGCGGTCACCGGCGCCGCGGCGAAGTTGGCTTTTGCGGCCGGGGCCAGGTTCAGCCCGATCAGCGCCACGATAGTGCCGGTCACCGCCGGGGGCATCAGCCGGTTGATCCAGCCTGCCCCGAAGCGCTGGACCACCAGGCCGATCACTGCCAGCACCACGCCGGCCATCACCACTCCGCCCAAGGCGCCGGCAACGCCCAGGTCCTTTTGGGCGGCCGTGATCGGCGCGATGAACGCGAAGCTGGAGCCCAGATAGCTGGGCACCCGGCCGGCGGTGAGGGCCAGGAACAGGATAGTGCCGATCCCGGAGAAGAACAGCGTGGTGGCCGGAGGCATGTGCGTGAGGATGGGCACCAGGAACGTTGCGCCGAACATGGCCACCACGTGCTGCAGCCCGATCCCGATGGTCCGCGGCCAGCTGAGCCGCTGGTCCGGGGAGACAACCTCTCCGGGTCTGATGGTTTTGCCATCCCCGTGGATCGTCCAGTTGGTGCCCAGCATGCTCATTGATACGCCTTCCTCAGCCATTTACCGCCAGCTAAGAATACCTGTGGAACGCGGATCGCCCGCCGCACGTACGATGGGGATATGGCCGGACATGACCATGCCCACCACGCGGGCAGCTCGCATCAGGGCCGGCTGTCTGTCGCCTTGGGCATCACGCTGCTGGTTTTTGTGCTGCAGCTGATCGGTGCCTGGCTGACCGGATCGCTGGCCCTGCTCTTTGATTCGGCCCATGTGCTCACGGACGCCGCCGGCCTGGCCATGGCCCTGCTGGCCGCCCGGCTGATGTCCCGCCCGGCCTCGGATCGTCGGACCTGGGGATTCGCCCGCGCCGAAGTCCTTGCGGCGACCGTGCAGGCGGCGGTGCTGCTCGCCGTCGGACTGGTGGTCCTCGTGGAGGGCATCGGACGGCTGATCAGTCCTACCCCGATTGCCTCCACGGAGATGGCCGTCTTCGGCGCGATCGGCCTGGCCGGCAACATCATTGCCCTGCTGGTGCTGGCCGCCGGCCGCAACGGGAACTTCAACATGCGAGCGGCGTTCCTTGAGGTGCTCAACGATGCCCTGGGTTCGCTGGCGGTGATCGCGGCTGCCCTGGTGATCGGGCTGACCGGCTGGCTGCAGGCCGACGCCGTCGTCGCCCTGCTGATCGGGGCGCTGATCCTGCCCCGGACCGTCAGGCTGCTGCTGGAAACGGTCAGTGTGCTACTCGAATCCACGCCGTCAGGACTGGACCTGGCCTCGGTGCGGGAACATATCCTGCAGGTGCCGCACGTGATAGCGGTGCACGATCTGCATGCGACCCAGATTGCCTCCGGACTGCCGGTCCTCACGGCACACGTGGTGGTGGACGACGGCTGTTTCCAGGATGGCCACGCCCCGCAGATGCTGGACCAGCTTCAGCAGTGCGTGGCCGGGCATTTCAAGGTCAGCATCGAGCATTCGACGTTCCAGCTGGAGCCGGCAGGCCACACCCGGCACGAACACGGCGTGCACAGCTGACGGCGCCGCAGCTGA
>DATIMB010000374.1:0-3540 GCA_035475875.1 Micrococcaceae bacterium | reverse complement strand
ATCCCTGCCCGCTGGACTCAGCCCCGGAAACCAATCCCCCGCACGCGGACGCCGGCAGCGGATCCGGGACGCCGAGACGCTCGTCATGCTCCCAACGCCGCCCGGAAATGTAGCGGACAGCGGAGTTGGCTACGGCCAGCAGCGGCACCGCGAACAGCGCGCCCGGAATGCCAGCCAGGTAGGATCCTGCCGCTACGGCCAGAATCACGGCCACCGGGTGCAATGAGACTGCCTTGCCCATCACCAGCGGTTGCAGAATGTGGCTCTCCGCCTGCTGGACCAGCAGCACGATACCGAGCATCACGAGGGCATTTACCCAGCCGTTGGCGACGAGCGCGAGCAGGACCGCGACCGCTCCGGTGACCAGAGCACCCACAACGGGTATGAACGAGCCCAGGAAGACCAGCACTCCCAGGGGCAGCACCAGCGGAACACCGACAATGGCCGCGCCGGCGCTGATGCCGGCCGCGTCGATCAGCGCAACGAAGAGCTGGATCCGCACGTAACTGACCAGTGAACCCCAGCCCTGCCTCCCGGCGCCGTCGGCCCCCAGCCTGGCCCTGCGGGGCAGCAGTCCGACCAGGAAGCTCCAGATCCGCTCCCCCTCCAGCAGGAAAAAGATCAGGATGAACAGGGCCAACAGCATTCCCGCGGCAAAATGGCCTGCGGTGCTGCCGAACGTCAAGGCACCGCTGAGGATGCTGCTGCTGTTCCTCTGCAGGGCGGAGGCAGCATCGCTAACGTAGCTCTCAATCTGGTCCGCGGTCAGGTGCAGCGGGCCGGAGGACAGCCAGGTCTGGACCTGGCCCAGACCCTGCAGTGCCTGTCCATAGAGGTCGGCAAAGCCGGCCACGAGTTGGCGTCCCACCAGCACCAGTGCCCCGCCGACGACGGCGATCAGCCCCAATTCGGTGATGGCGACGGCAATACCGCGGGGCAGGCCACGGCGGTGGATCCAGCCAACCACCGGGGAGAGCAGGCCGGCCAGCAGCGCGGCCACCATGATTGGGATGATCAGGAAGCTGATTCGGCCCAGCAGCCAAACCAGGGCGCCGCCCACGAGCAGGATCAGGCCCAGGCGCCAGGCCCAGGCGGACGCTATCCGCATCCCGTACGGCATGTCGGCGCTGACGGCGCTAGTGCCCAGGCCGTTTCCAGGGGCCTGGCCAGGGGTCCCGCTGTGGTCCCCGGTGTTGCCCCTTCGGGGGAAGGGGCTCCTGGGCCCTGCCGGTGCTGTCATGGGTTAATAATTCCCCAGCAGGGATAAATACTGAAACCGAGGTCAGGTCCGGAGGACAGTGCCGGGTCGCATCCCGGAGGATAAACAAACGGGTGCGGGTCCGGAGAGTAAGGCCGCCGACCCGGTGCGTCCGGGCGGCGGCCCTGTAGGCGTGGCCGGTTCAGCCGAGGTCGGCGCTGATTCCCCAGTGCATCGTGAAAGATTCTCCCGGCCCCAGCCAGCGCAATCCCATCCCGGAGTTGAAAGCGTCAGCCGGACCGGTCATCGGCTCAAGCGCCACCGCCTTGTCCCGTCCCGGGAACCGGGTCGTGACGAAAACATGCACGAAGGGGCATGTTTGGTCCTGCCAAAGGGAGACGCTTCGCCCGTCAGGGGCGGAGAGGGTATGGCGCGCCAGCCCGCCGTCGTCGAACTCCAAGCCCGTGTAGGCGACGTCCAGGTCCAGGTCATCCACGAGCCGGCCGCGCCGGAGGTCAAAGTCTGTGTCCACCGCCGCCTGGCCGATCGGGATGAGGCGTTCGCTGGCCAGCAGCCTGGTCCCCGCATTCACCCGCAGGCTCAGTTCCCCGGTGGGAACCCCGCCGATGCGCAGGTAAGGATGGGCTCCCAGCACAAACGGAGCCCGGCCATCCAGCCCATTCTCCAGCGTCTGACTGACGGCCAGGTCCAGCGACTCGGTGATCTCGTAGCGGACCCGGTGCCGGACCAGGAATGGATACCCGTGCTGCGGAAATACGGTGGCCTCCAGCGCCACGCCGTGGGCGGACTGTTCCACCAGCGCGTAGGCGGTGTTGCGCAGCAGCCCGTGCGAGGCGTTGTTGCGGGAAACTTCGGTGATGTCCAGTTGCTGGACCTTCCCGTCCAGGACCCAGCGTCCGTCCTGGATCCGGTTGGCCCACGGTGCCAGTGTGATGCCGGCAGCCCCCGGTGGAATGGCATCATCCGCATAGCTTTCGGTCAGCGCAACACCGCCACGGGCATACAGCCGTAAACCTGCAGCGAGTTCGGTCACGACCGCCACAGCGTCCCCGCGGGCCAGGGTGTGTTGGATTCCGGTGGCGAAGACCGGGGGCGCGGAGGCGCTCTGCTGCGTCATGGCACCACCGTACCGCAGCTGTCCGTGGGTGCGATGTAGCACTTGGGACTCGTCGATGTTATATTTTGTGAGAATCTATTCGATTTTGAAAAAAGGCAGGCGGTGATCGGTCGCGGGACCGGGGACGGGCCCGCGGGCTCGGAGCCGGGCCATGACCGGTGCCACCAACCAGTGCCAACCGAACCAATGCTACGAACGCCGAAGGAGGCAGCAGTGCTCGCACCGGAGCGGCAGTCCCGGATCCTGAAGGAACTGCAGCAGTTCGAGGCCATCCGAGTGACGGATCTGGCCGGACTGCTGCGGGTCAGCGAGATGACGGTGCGCCGCGACATTGAGGCACTGGATGCCAAGGGCCTGCTGCGCAAGATCCACGGCGGCGCCACCCGGCTGGCCCGTTTCAGCGCCGTCGAGCCCGGCTTTGCCAGCAACGCGGACCGCCAGCTGGACGCGAAGGCCGCCATCGCCCGGCAGGCCCTGACGCTGCTGGAACCGGGCATGACCGTGGCCGTGACCGGGGGAACCACTACCTACCAGCTGGCCATGCTGCTCAACGCCGTCGACGGCCTGACCGTGGTGACCAACTCGCTCAAGGCGGCCGAGGCCCTTTACCGGCTGCAGGACGCCAACGGGACCAAGGTTATTGTCACCGGAGGCGAGCGGACGCCGTCGGAAGCCCTGGTGGGTGCGGTGGCCAATGCCACCATAGCCCGGCTGAACACGGACATCTGCTTCATGGGTGTGCACGGAATCGACGTGCGGCGCGGGCTGACCAGCCCCAATCTGGTGGAGGCTGCCACCAACACCGCCTTTGTGCAGGCAGCCGCGCGGTTGGTGGTGCTGGCCGACCACAGCAAGTTCAACGTGCGCAGCCTGGCCTCGATCGCGGAGCTGGACGAGGTGGACACCCTCATTACCGACGACGGCGCCAGCGCGGAAACACTGGCGGCCTTCCGGGCACTGCTGCCGGACCTGCGTCTGGCCGGCGTTGCCGGCATCACTACCAGCGGGAGCGAAGCATGACGGAGCGAAGCACTACGGCAGCCACCAGCACGGTGCTCGCCGATGGACGGGAATTGATCTATTTCGATGACGGTCCCCTCGCCAAACCGCATCCGGAGCGCGACCGGCGCCCGCTGCTGCCGCGCTCGACGGAGGACAGCGGAGAGATCCGTTACGACGCGCTGACCGGGGACTGGGTCGCCGT
>DATIMB010000373.1:0-1831 GCA_035475875.1 Micrococcaceae bacterium | reverse complement strand
GACCGGCGTACAGGTGTCTGAATAAGCAATCAAAGAGTCCGGGTGCGGCAACCATGATGGTTGCCGGGCCCGGACTCTTTGTAATTGAGCGGCGTTCGTGACGCTGCTGCCTGGCTAGGCCTGGCCGGAGGTTGCCTAGGCGCTGCGGCGCTCGCCCCGCCGCTCGCGCAGGATCTTGAGGCGGTCCTCAAGGATCTGCTCCAGCTCCGGCAGCGTGCGGCGTTCCAGCAGCATGTCCCAGTGCGTGCGCACGGCCTTCTCATTCGAATCGATCGGCTTCTCACCGTCGACCAGCAGCGCTTCCTTGCCGGTCTTGGATACCCACACCGGAGGAATCTCCGCCTCGGCCGAGAACGTCACGAAGACCTGCTCGCCGTCCGCGCAGCGGTACTCAACCCGCTGGCGGGGCGCCGGCTCCACACCGGATTCAGTTTCCATGCTCTGGGCGCCCAGACGCATACCCCGAAGGCTGCGATCGCTCATGTCTTCTCCCTTACAGTTGTGCAGATCCGCCGCTGCACGGCAGGTCTACTCCGGCCGCAGCTGGGGGATGCTCCTCCCAGGGCGGCCTAATCGACGACATTCAGTTCAACGCGTTGCTGCATTGACTTGTTCCAAGCCACCGATGGACCCGATCCCTGGACCCACATGATGCCGCGCCCCCGGCTGATGCGGTGGCGGGGCTGGCTGACGCCATGACTGGACGAAAACATCATTATAGCTGGCTTGGCTGCAAACATCCTGCCCGGACCGGTGCTGTGGATCGGCCTAGCTCGTGGCGCTGAGCTGCTGGCGGTTGAGCCCGGCGTACGTGCCGCCGATGGCCAGCAGTTCCCCATGCGTGCCGGATTCGGTGATCCGGCCGTCCTCCAGTACAAAGATCCGGTCCGCGCCGATGATGGTGGACAGCCTGTGCGCTATGGCGATCGTGGTCCGGTCCGCCATCACGGTCTCCAGCGCGGCCTGGACCAGGCGTTCGCTGGCGGTGTCCAGGGCGCTGGTGGCCTCATCCAGGATCAGCAGCGGCGGATTCTTCAGCACCACACGGGCAATGGCCAGCCGCTGCTTCTCCCCGCCAGAGAGCCGGTAGCCGCGCTCACCCACCACCGTGGCGTAGCCGTCGTCGAAACCCATGATGCGCTCATGGATGTTGGCCACCTTTGCCGCCGCCACCAGTTCATCGTCCGTGGCGTCGGCCTTGGCGTAGCGCAGGTTATCCGCGATGGTGCTGTGGAACAGGTAGGTCTCCTGGGTCACCATGCCGATGCAGCGGTGCAGCGATTCCATCGTCAGATCGGCAATGTCCGTCCCGTCCAGCCGGATGGATCCGCGCGTGGCCTCGTAGAGCCGGGGGATCAGGTAGGACAAGGTGGTCTTTCCGGCCCCGGAGGGACCGACGAAGGCGGCGAACTGGCCGGGCTGGATCTCCAGGCTGATGTCGCGCAGGGCCCAGCCGGCACCGTCGTCGGACGTCCCTGGCCGAGGGAGCCTGCCGTCGCCGGCGGGGCCGACGATGGCGCCATCGGCTTGGCCGTGGACCTCGCCGTTGCTGTGGCCGGGGGAGTAGCTGAAGGAAACGTGGTCCAGGGAAAGGGCCCCGCGGACGGTTGCCGGGTCCAGGGCGCGGGCGCCGGGCCGGTCCACGATCCCCGGCCGCAGGTCAAGGTATTCGAAGATCCGCGCGAACAGCGCCTGCGAGGTCTGCACGTCCAGGGAGACGCGCATCAGCGACAGGATCGGCATGCTGATCCTTGCCTGCAGGGTGGTGAAGGCCACCAGCGTTCCGGCGGTGATCGGCCAGCTTTGGGTGAGCAGCCAGCCGGCCACCAGG
>DATIMB010000372.1:0-1816 GCA_035475875.1 Micrococcaceae bacterium | reverse complement strand
GCTGGCCCTGTGGTCGATCCCGGCCGGTCTGCTCTGCGCCCCGGTGCTCTCCTCCAGCGCCGAGCGGATTGCCTCCCTGGTCCGGGAGGAGCGCCGCGGCGAGGCAATGGGCTGGTACGGATCGGCCCTGACGCTCGGCAGTGCACTGGGTTCGCCGATGGCCGGCATTGCCATCGACTCGATCGGGCCCTGGGCGGGGTTCGCGGCGGTCGGCGGCGTCGGGCTGGTCCTGGCTCTGGTGGGCCTGGTGCTTCAACGGGTCCGGCGACGCGTCTCCGCCTGACCGAGCCGACCGCACGGGCGTGGCGGACCGACAGTTGGTGACGTTTCGTGGCGCGGGTGGGCGCGAACGGTCGCTATCTGCTGGACGGAGAGGGGTGGACCGACAGTTGGTGACGTTTCGCGGCGCGGGTGGGCGCGAACGGTCGCTATCTGCTGGACGGGCTGCCGATGGCCGTCATGGGCTGTTCCCCCATGCGTAGACTCCCAGCCATCGGGAAGCAGAACCGCTCCCGTGGATCAGTTGACTGGGCCGGTGAACTTTTCGCCGGGGCCCTTGCCTGGTGCATCCGGGATCAGCGAGGCTTCGCGGAAGGCCAGCTGGAGCGACCGCAGGCCGTCGCGCAACGGGCCGGCGTGCTGGCTGCCGATCTCCGGCGCGGCGGCGGTGACGAAGCCGGCCAGTGCTGTGATCAGTTTGCGGGCCTCGTCCAGGTCCTTGAGTTCCTCCGCGTCGGCGCCCTCCGCCAGCCCGCACTTGACCGCTGCCGCGCTCATCAGGTGCACTGCCGCCGTCGTAATGACCTCGACGGCGGGGACCTCGGCGATGTCGCGCACCTGCCCGGCGGAGTCGGCCGGGGAACCGCCGGAGGCGGCGTTCTGGGAGGCGGTGCCGGAGGCGTCGAAGCTGTGGCGGGTTGGTGCGGGTGTCGGATTACTGTCGGGGCTGCTCATACTGGTAAGCTTGTCACAGACCGACTGGATGCTGTTATTCCGCATCCGGTACGCAAGCGGAGCTCTCTCCCACCCGTCGACCCGGCAGCACTGCCGGAGTTACCGGGTAACAGGTTGGCCAGCCGCCCTGCGGGGCAGGCAGCGGAAGTCCCGGAGCGGGACGCTGTGGCCACCGTTCATCGAGGCCTCCGATTGCACCAGCAGCCGGGGGCCTTCCCTATTTGCCGGTGGTTTCGGACATCATGAACACTCATGGAACCAACAGGAGTTACACATTAGCGAGCCACGAATCAATGATCGTATCCGCGTCCCGGAGGTGCGGCTGGTAGGACCGGCAGGTGAGCAGGTCGGCATTGTCCGTATTGAGGATGCCCTGCGACTGGCCGCCGAGTCGGACCTGGATCTTGTTGAGGTAGCACCGCTGGCCAAGCCACCGGTGTGCAAACTCATGGATTTCGGCAAGTACAAATATGAAGCTGCTGTCAAGGCCCGTGAGGCACGCAAGAACCAGACGAACACCGTCCTGAAGGAAATCCGGTTCCGCCTCAAGATCGACACCCACGACTACGAGACCAAGCGCGGCCATGCCCTGCGCTTCCTCGGCGCCGGGGACAAGGTCAAGGCCATGATCCAGTTCCGTGGCCGTGAGCAGCAGCGTCCGGAGATGGGCATCCGCCTGCTCCAGCGCTTCGCGGACGACGTCGCCGAAGTCGGCGTGGTGGAGTCCAGCCCCCGCATCGATGGCCGCAACATGGTCATGGTGGTTGGCCCGCTGAAGAACAAGGCAGAGGCCAAGGCGGAAGCACGCCGCGCAACCCAGCGCGCCGAGGCCAAGGCCCAGAACGAAGCCAAGGCCTCGGGA
>DATIMB010000371.1:0-1571 GCA_035475875.1 Micrococcaceae bacterium | reverse complement strand
CATGGGAGATCTGCCATGACACACTCCAGTCCCCCGGCCACAGCGCCTGCCCTTGTCGCGGGGCCCAATCCGCTCACCGAAGAGCGGCTCACCGGCGAGGAACTGCGCGAGCTCTACCGCCTGATGGCGGCCGTGCGCCACCTTGATACCTCGGCCGTCGCCTGGCAGCGCCAGGGACTCATCCCCGGCTATGCTCCCGAGCTGGGCCAGGAGGCGGCGCAGGTGGGCAGCGGTTTTGCGGTCGACGTCGAACGCGACTTTGTCTTTCCGACCTACCGTGAGATGGGGGTGGCCCGTGCGATGGGGGTGGACATGGTCGGCTACATGGCCACGCACAAGGCCACCTGGCACGGCGGCCTCTACGATCCGGTGAAGTCCCGGCTGGCGCCCATCCAGGCCGTCGTCGCCGGTTCGGTGCTGCACGCCGTAGGCTGGGCCCACGGCCAGACCCTGCAGCGCCTGCCGGCGAACCGGCGGGGCGCTGCGCTGACGTACTTTGGCGACGGCGCCAGCTCCCAGGGCGACGTTCACGAGGCGATGAATTTCGCCGCTGTGATGAAGGCACCCGTGGTGTTTTTCACGCAAAACAACGGCTGGGCCATTTCGGTTCCGACCGAGCGCCAGGTGGCGGGCGGCTCGGTCGCCGCGCGGGCCGCCGGCTACGGCATTCCCGCCCTGCAGATCGACGGGAACGACGTCGCCGCCGTCGTCCGCGCCACCCGGCAGGCTCTGGCACACTGCCGGGCCGGGCACGGGCCCGTGGTCATCGAGGCGATGACCTACCGGCGCGGACCGCATTCCACCAGCGACGATCCGGGCCGCTACCGCTCACTGGACCAGGAGCGCCAGGATGCTGGCACCGATCCGCTGGCCATGCTGCGGGAGCGCCTGCTCGCCGACGGCCTGGCCGACGAGTCCTTCTTCGAGGAGGCCTTGGCTGCAGCCAAGGCAGAAGAGGAAAAGATCCGGGCCGGCGTGGTGGCGCTGGGGTCCCGGCCGGGCAGCGAGATGTTTGATTTCGTCTTCCAGGAATCCACCCCCGCACTCACCGAACAAGCCCGCCGCTGGCGGAAGGAGACCGAACATGCCTGATACCCAGACCCAAGAGGCCGGCATCCATTCCAGCGACCTCGAAGCCGCCCAGCACAATGTGGAGGCTGCGCACCCGGGCACAGAGGCTGCCGGGCTGGGCGTTCAGGGCTTGGACGGGCGCGGCAGCCGCACGGCTACCATGTCCATGCAGCAGGCGCTGAACCTGGCGCTGGCCGAGGTCCTGGCCGAGCAGCCGAAGAGCGTCGTGCTGGGCGAGGACGTCGGCCAGCTGGGCGGCGTCTTCCGCGTCACGGACGGGCTGCAGGCCCGCTTCGGCGCCGACCGGGTCTTCGACACCCCGCTGGCCGAGTCCGGCATCCTGGGCATGTCGGTGGGCATGGCCATGGCCGGCTTCCACCCGATCCCCGAAGTCCAGTTCGACGGTTTCGCCTACCCGGCGGTGAACCAGATCATCTGCCAGGTGGCGCGGATGAACTACCGCAGCCGCGGCGCCCTGCCGATGCCCATCACGTTGCGCG
>DATIMB010000370.1:0-3531 GCA_035475875.1 Micrococcaceae bacterium | reverse complement strand
CGGCTTTGGGCAGCGGCAGTATGTCACGGGATTCTGCGGCGTGCAGCAGAAGGACCGGCTGCTGGCCATGAGCTCGGCCACCGAGCTGGTAGTGGTGGCCCACCATCCGTCATCATCCAACTACGCCAGCATCCCCGTGGTTGCGGGTGCGGCCGAGCCGTTTCCCTGGCTCGGCCGGCCGGAAAGCGTCGGCGGTGAGGAGGACCTCCGGCCGTGGATCAGCGAGGCTGGCGAAGCCGTAGCCCAAGCGGTACACGAGGCCTGGTTCGTTGAGGCTTTTGATCCTGCCTGGGGCCGCAGCGGTGTGCTTCTCCCAACCACGTCGGACTGGCTGGATGGTCCCTAGTGGTGTGTAGAGGTCGTAGCGGTCCGCCATGCCCGGCGGGCGACCTTGGCGCCGTGGCATGCCGCCGGATGTAGCCTGTGACCAGGGGTCAACGAAGGAGACCGGCCATGTCAACGGTAAGCGTGCGCTACATTGTCCATGACGTTGATGCGGCGATTTCCTTCTACTGCCAGCACTTAGGATTTCTCGAGGTCATGCACCCGGCTCCGGCCTTTGCCATGCTCTCGAAGGGCGATCTGCGGCTGGTGCTGAGCGCCCCGGGCGGCGGCCCCGGTGGCGGGGCGGCCATGCCGGACGGAACCCTGCCGGAGCCCGGTGGATGGAACCGGTTCTGTTTGGAGGTGGATGACCTGGCAGCAGCCGTGGTTGCGCTCCGCGCGGTGGGGGTGCGGTTCCGCAACGAGGTGGTCACAGGTGTGGGAGGCCTCCAGATTCTCCTGGAGGATCCGTCCGGAAATCTGGTCGAGCTTTTCCAACCCACCCGACTCGAGGCCCGGCTGGACCAACCTTCAGCTGACCAGCCATGAAGCCGCGCGGATCCAAGGCGCGCATCCACGGATGAGTGGGCACTTCGTGCCCATGTTCGGAAACATGGGCACGAAGTGCCACCTCAACGACAGGGGAGAGCGGCCCTGAGGAACGGGCGAAAAGGTGCGGAACTTAGCGCTTCTTGATGTGGGCCACGGGATCCGCGGCGGCATCGTTGGTGGTCTTGGTCCGCTTGTCCGCGCGCTTTTCTTTGATGGTCTTGACCGGCTTTTTGGACTGGTGCCGGTGCGGCGATTTGTCAGGCATGTTCTGCTCCCTAACCAAGGGGCCCTCGGGCCCAGTATTTGCATCCCCTGCTTTGTAAGGTACGCCACTTTGGGACGAATGCAACCGGGTCGCAAACAGCCCGGGCGCCGGCTAAATGGAAAGCTCGGTGAGGATCTGCGGCATGGTGTCGAGCAGTTCGCGGGCCAGATAGCTCATCGGTCCGATCCGCGCGGCGAGCCGGTCTCCTGCCGTTGCATGCAGGTAGGTAGCCCAGCAGGCGGCCTGCGCCGGGCTGGCCTTGCGGGCCAGCAGCCCGCCCACGGTGCCGGCCAACACGTCGCCGCTACCGGAGGTCCCCAGCCCCGGGTTACCGCCGGCGACCTCCCAGATCCGGCCCTCGGGATCGGCGATGATGCCCTGCCCGGTGACCAGCGCACCGTACTTTTCCGCGATCCGGGGCACCGCCGTCGCCATCTTCACGCCCCGGCGCGCCAGCAGCCGGCCCGCCTCCACCCGGTTGGGCGTGAGGACCATCCGCCCGGTCCATTGCCGGTACACATCATCCAGCCCCGGCAGCACACCAAGGGCGTAGGCGTCCAGGACCACCGTGGTCTCCTCCGGAATCAGCGGGGCGATGGCTTTGAGTAGGTCGGCGGTTTCCTCCGCATTGTCGAGGCCGGGGCCGACGATGACGACGTCCGTGCCGGCGAGGTCCCGCTCCAGGACCGCGGCACGCTCCGCTCCGGAGGCCTGCTCCGGCAGTCCCACCACGGCCGCCTCGGGCACGGTCAGGGCCGTGGCCATGGCCGCCGGTTCGGCGACGGCCAGCACCAGCCGTCCGGCCCCTGCCCGCAACCCGGCCAGCCCGGCCAACAGCGCCGCGCCCGGGGTCCGCATTGCTCCGCCGACCACCAGCATGGTGCCGCGGTCGTCCTTGTCCGCGGCGCGTTTGGACATCTGCCAGCCGCGCAACAGGGCCGGTGTGACGATTTCAGTGTGGGAGGACATCGGTATCTCCACGGTGTTCGGTGACGGGGGCGCCCACCGCCTTCAGGTGGGCCACCTCGTTGAAGGATTCCAGCTTCCAGGGGCCGCTGCCGAAGGGGCGGACCAGGCGGGTAACGGAGCAGTTAAGGATGGTGGTGGAGGCAGCGAGGGCCAGCAGGCCTTCTTCGGTCAGGCCCTCGCAGATGTACCGGAACAGCATGACGACCGCGTCATGGCAGACCAGGGCGACGCTGTGGCCGTCCTCCACGTGGTCCAACTCGGCCAGCAGGGAACGCAGCCGCAACGCCACGTCCGTCCAGGACTCGCCGCCGGGGGGCCGGTAGTAGAACTTGCCCAGCCATTCGCGTCGTCGTGCCTCCGCTGGAAACCGGGCCTCCACGCCCCTGGCGGTCAGCATGTCCAGGACCCCCAGCTCGCGGTCGCGCAGCCGCTCGTCAATTCGGATGCCGGCCGATTCCATCAGCAGTCCGGAACCTCCCTGCAGTCCTGCCAGTTCCGCCGTCTGCCGGGCCCGCAGATAGGGGGAGCACCAGACAGCGTCCGGCGATTCGGACGGTGGAGCGGTGGCCAGCCATTCCTTCAGCGCCAGGGCCTGTTCGCGTCCCGTCGGGCTGAGCGGGACGTCCGCATCCCGGAGCCTGACGTCAATGACTTCAGCTCCGGCCTCCTGGGCAGCGGAGGCCGCCACGTTGCCCTCGCTCTCGCCGTGCCGGATCAGCACAAGTTCCACAGCGCCCATCGCCGACCTCCCGTTCCGCTTTCCCACCATACTAAGCGTCCTTCCTTTGCTGAAGGGCGGCGTCTAAGGTGAAAGGACCGACCGGACGACGGCGAGGAGGAGACTATGAGCGGCGAGTCGAAGGATCAGGATCCGCAGGTGCCAGCCGGGGAGGAATCCAGCGGGCAGAGCGTGCCTTCCGGGGATAAGGGCGTAGGTTTGGGCGCCGGCACGGAACCGACGACGTTCGAGCCGGAGGAGGATCCGGAGGCGGCAGAGGACACTCCGGCCGCGGAGGATCCGGAGGCCGAACTGGGGCATTCCTGACGGTGTGCCCCTCCCATCGGTTCGCCAGTGGCTTCCGCGGGCAGTCGACGCTGGCCGTGCCCGAGCTGGATGGGGCTTGTCGGGTCCGGGGTCCGGTGGTCAGGAGCTGGCGGAGATGAGGGTGTGGGCGAGGGTTTTGGCGTCGTTGAGGGCGTCGAAGTAGGTGTTGCGGATCCAGTCGTTGGTGTGGTTGCCCCGGACCGGGTTCAGGGAGGTGTGGTTGCGGGCGGTGGGGCCGTAGCGCACGTACGGCAGTCCGTCGATCATTGTCACTTCGAGCAGTCCGGCGTGGACCAGGGAATGGCAGGATGGACACAGTGCGGCGAGGTTTGCCACGTCGGTGGGGCCGCCGCGGGAGAACCAGATCACGTGGTGG
>DATIMB010000369.1:0-5075 GCA_035475875.1 Micrococcaceae bacterium | reverse complement strand
GCCTGCGAGGTCTGCACGTCCAGGGAGACGCGCATCAGCGACAGGATCGGCATGCTGATCCTTGCCTGCAGGGTGGTGAAGGCCACCAGCGTTCCGGCGGTGATCGGCCAGCTTTGGGTGAGCAGCCAGCCGGCCACCAGGTACACGACGGCCGGGGTGATGTTCATGAAGATCTGCACCGCGCCGAAGAACCACTGTCCCGTCATCTGCTGCCGGATCTGCAGGCTGAGCTGCTTCTGGTTCTCTGCCCGGTAGCGCGCCGTTTCGGCATCCTGCTGATTGAAGACCTTGCTGAGCACGATGCCGGAGACGGAGAGGGCTTCCTGGGTGATGGCGGTCATGTCGGACAGCGATTCCTGGGTCCGGCGGGCAATTTCCCGGCGCACCCGGCCGATCCGGATCTGCAGGAAGATCAGCAGCGGCAGCAGGATCAGGGCCACGATGGTCAGCTGCCAGGACAGCACCACCATGGCCGCCAGCGCGGAAAGCACGGTGACCGTGTTGGCAAGGATGGAGGGCACGGTGTTGGTCAGCACGCCGGCCACACCGCCGACGTCGTTGGCCAGGCGGGACTGGATGACGCCGGTTTTGGTGCGGGTAAAGAAGGCCAGCTCCATCCTCTGCAGCTGGGAGAAGAGCTGGCCGCGGACGTCGGCCATCACGTTGTTGCCCACGCTGGTGGTCAGGTACGTCCGCCACACGTTGAGCGCGGAGCCCACCACGGTGATGAGGACCATGGCGCCCACCAGCTCCGAAAGCAACGGCAGGTCCACGCCGCCGTGGCGCGGGAAAAGGCCCAGGTCAAAGGCCTGCTGGGTCAGCAGCGGCACGGCGACGGTCAGGCCGGCCCCGATCACCACCAGCACGGCGGTGGCCGCCAGTTTGAGGCGGTAGGGGCGCAGCATGTCCCAGATCCGCCGGCCCAGGTGCCCGATGGTGGGTGTGGTCAGGTCGCCGGGACCGCCGAGGAGGCGGCCGCCACGGCCGCCTCCTCCCATGCCAGGGGCGTGGATCATCCCGGCAGTGCCTTAGGAACCCGTGCCCTGTCCGGCGCCATTGCTGGCCGCGCTGGCCGCGCCGGGGGCGGCTGCCGGGCCTGCCGTCCCGGCACCCACGCCCGCCGGTACCGCACCCGCGACGCCCGTGCCGGCAGTTCCGGTTTCCCCGGCGGACTGCCCGCCGTTCCCGGAACCGCCGCCGGCCCCATGCCCCAATGCGCCCTCCGGCAGCGCCGCTCCCAGTGCACTGCCGATGCCCTTGAGCGCCTCGCCGACCTCGCTGGGGATGATCCACAGCTTGTTCGCGGAGCCGTTGGCCAGCTTGGGCAGCGTCTGCAGGTACTGGTAGGCCAGCAGTTTCTGCGTCGGGTTGCCCTTGTGGATGGCATCGAAAACCTTCTGGATGGCCTGTGATTCACCGTCGGCCCGCAGGATCGCGGCCTTCGCATCGCCCTCGGCCTTCAGGATGGCGGACTGCCGCTCGCCCTCGGCTGTGAGGATCGCGGACTGCTTGGTGCCCTCCGCAGTCAGGATGGCCGCCCGGCGGTCCCGTTCGGCGCGCATCTGCTTCTCCATCGAGTCCTGGATGGACAGCGGCGGATCAATGGCCTTCAGTTCCACCCGGCTGACCCGGATGCCCCAGCGGCCGGTGGCCTCGTCCAGCACGCCGCGCAGCTGGCCGTTGATCTGGTCGCGGCTGGTGAGGGCCTCCTCCAGGTTCAGGCCGCCGACCACGTTACGCAGCGTCGTCGTCGTCAGCTGCTCCACGGCCTGGATGTAGTTGGCGATCTCGTAGGTGGCAGCACGCGGGTCCGTGACCTGGAAGTAAACCACCGTGTCGATCGAAACGACCAGGTTGTCCTCGGTGATCACCGGCTGGGGCGGGAAGGAAACAACCTGCTCGCGCAGGTCCAGCAGGGGCAGCAGCCGGTCAACGAACGGGATCAGGATGGTCAGGCCGGGGTTGAGCGTGCGCGCATATTTGCCCAGCCGCTCGACGACTCCGGCGCGGGCCTGCGGGATGATGCGCACCGCCCGGACCAGGACGATCACCACAAAGATGATGAGGACCAGCAGCACTATGGTCAGTGCCACGCCCCCTGCGTTGTTAGGCATGTTTCCCCTCTTCTCGTTGGTTCAAAAACCTGCTGGCCGGCGCGGCGCTGGACTCGGCGACGATCGCGGTGGCGCCTTCGATGGCGGTGACCCGCACTGCCTGCCCCATGGCCAGTGCCGCACCCGTCCGGGTGCGTGCGGTCCAGGTGTCGCCGCCGATCTTGACCAGCCCGGAGCTGGCGGAGACGGGCTCGACGACGACGGCTGCGTGTCCGATCAGGCGGTCCACGTTGGTGCGCTGTTCCGCGGGGCCCTTGCGCAGATGGTTCAGCGCGATCGGCCGGACGAAGACGATCATGGCCAGGGCGACGACGCAGAAGAGCACGATCTGCAGCCACACCGGGGCGCCGGCGAAGTAGGAGACCATCGAGGCAAGGGCGCCGACCGACATCATGATGAAGAAGAGGTCAAGGGTGAGCATTTCGATGACTGCAAGGACCAGAAAGACCAGCAGCCAGAGCGCCCAGCCGTTTTCGACCAACCAAGCAAACATTGCATCCCCCTAGGTAAGCAACCTTAGACGACAGCCTACTCGGTACAACGATTGGAAGGGGGTTTAGATGCCCGCAGATTGGGGAAACGGCCTCAGATCACCGACTGCAGCGGTACCCGCATCTCGCTTCCGCCGGCCCGTCGGGCTGCCCGGGCCAGGATGCCCACTGCCTCGTCCACTTCCTCGGCAGCGTGGCTGAACGGGAGCCGCAGGAACCGTTCAAACACTCCGTCCAGGCCAAACCGGGGCCCCGGGACGATGGCCAGCCCCTCGGCCCGTGCCGCGAGGGCCAGGGCCGACGTGGACGTGGTTTCGGTATTGATCCACAGGGTCATGCCGCCATCGGGAACGTGCAGCGTCCATTCCGGCAGTTCCGCACGCAACAGCCGGACCAGGTGATCCCGGCCGGAACGCAGTTCCCTGCTCCGGTTGGCCACCAGCAGCTCTGTCTGGCGCAGCAGGATGGCGGCGACCATCTGCTCGAACAGCGGGGTGCCCAGGTCCATTGCCGGCCGGTTGCGCAGCAGCCGGGACAGCAGGTCGCGCGGACCACGGATCCAGCCGATCCGCAGGCCGCCCCAGACCAGTTTTCCCAGAGAGCCGAGGGTCACGACCGAGGCGGAGTACGAGGCCAGCGGGGGCAGCTCGCCGCGGTCAATGTCCAGCAGCGCCGTCGTCTCGTCGGCAACCAGGGTGGTGCCCTCGCGCTGGGCCAGCAGGGCCAGCCGTTCCCGGTCCGCAGGCGTCATGCTCATCCCGGTGGGGTTGTGGAAGTCGGGCATCAGGTAGGCCAGACTGGGGGCGGCCCGGCGGATCAGCAGCTGCGCCTCGGCCATGTTCCAGCCGTCCTCGGCGGTGACCGGGACCGGCAGCATCCGCGCTCCGGCGGCGGCAAAGGTGTCCAGCGCGTGCGGATAGGTGGGTTGTTCCACCAGGATCCGTTCGCCGGGCGAATACAGCGTCTGGGTCAGCAGGCTCAGGGCGTGCTGGGCCCCCATGGTGACCATGATCTGGTCCGCCGAGGTGGGCAGGCCGCGGTCCCGGTAGCCCTGCGCAATCGCCTCGCGCAGTTCCGGCAGGCCGGTCATGTCAAAACCGTGGTGGCCCAGGTAGCGCGGAACCTCCTCGGCGGCCTGCTGGTAGGCGGCGGCCAGGCCGGGGTAGGCAGGGGAGGTGGCCTTGGTGAAATCAAGCGGAAGATCGCCGCCCAAGGGCTGGGAGCCGCGCTGTCCGCCCGGTAGGGCAATCGTGCTGCCCGATCCCCGCACGCTCACCAGATATCCGTCGTCGCGCAGCTGGGCATAGGCCGCGGCGACGGTGGTCCGGCTGACGTCCAGTGCCTGGCTCAGTTCGCGTTCCGCTGGCAGCCGCGCTCCGCTGCCCAGCCTCCCGTCCAGTAACAGCACCCGGATCCGGTCGGCAAGCGCGCGGTAGGACGGGCCGGAGCTGCGCCATTCGCCCATATCCCGGGAGAGGCGGCGGGCAGAGACAAGGGGAGTCATAGAGCCACTTTAGCGAAGTTGGTACTTAGTGATAAGGCCAATTGCAGGAATAGTTGGAGAAATGATGATCTTCCTGACCACGCGCTACCTACCGGCCCGGCTTGTCCGGCTGTTTGCCGGCCTGTTGGCCTATGGCATAGCCATTGCCCTAATGATCCGGGGCAACTTGGGAGCCTCGCCCTGGGATGTCTTCGGCCAGGGGGTGGCGCGGACGACGGCGTTGAGTTTCGGTTTGTGCACCATCATCATCAGTGCCGCGGTGCTGCTGCTGTGGATCCCGCTGCGGCAGTGGCCCGGCTTTGGGACCATCGCCAACGCTGTCCTGATCGGGGTCTTCGCCGACCTGGGCCTATCGATCATCCCGCAGGGCGCGAGCCTGCCGGCCCAGGCCGTGCTGTTCCTTGCCGGGTTGTTCCTGCTGGCACTGGCCTCGGCACTGTACATCGGTGCCGGCCTGGGTCCGGGCCCGCGGGACGGTTTGATGACGGGGCTGGTCAGGGCCACCGGCCGGCCGGTCTGGATGATCCGCACCGGCATCGAACTGACCGTCGTCGTGATCGGGTTCCTGCTGGGCGGGGTTGTCGGAATCGGGACGCTCGTCTTCGCGGTCGGCATCGGGCCGCTCACTCATCTGACCCTGCGTTGGCTGCGCGTCGACCTGCACAGCCGGACGCCGGGGGCATCCGACCTCGTCGAACCGGCGCAGGACCCGGCGCAGGACCCGGCGGAGTCCCCGGGGGAGTCCCCGGCGCAGCCTACTTCGGCACTGGACGATGCCCCGCCCTGCATCAGTCCAGCTGGTGGAACAAGCTGAGCCGGAACCGTGCGCTCACCAGGCTGGTTTCCTGCAGCTGGGCCACAGTGTCCCGCAGTTCCGCCGGGTCCACATGGTGCCCGGATGGACCCATCATCGCCGCCCGGACCACATCCTGCCGGTCCAGTTCCATCTGGTATTCCAACTGCCGC
>DATIMB010000368.1:0-2694 GCA_035475875.1 Micrococcaceae bacterium | reverse complement strand
CGGCGGCGACTTTCTCGACACCCAGGACGTTGCCGGAGGAGTCCGCCCCGGAGAGGATCAGCGGGTTCAGGACCACGATGTAACTCATCGCAAAGAAGGTGGCAAAACCTCCGCGGACCTCCCGGGAAACATTGGAACCTCGTTGGGAAATGAGGAAATAGCGGTCCAGCACGGAGCCTTTAAGCGCCACTGAATGCCCTCCAGCAATAGGCGATGAATAAATCTGACTACTTAGAATCCTAGTGGGCGCACGGGGATGGCCCCGTCCGCCTTCATGGCGCGTTGGCGTAACGTGGAACGGAATCCATCTCCCGCTATGGAAGGTCAAGTCATGAGTGGTGCTCCGGTGATCCGCGGCCGTGCTTCCGGCAGGGTCCTTGGCAAGTCCGCCAGCAAGTCCACCGGCAAGTCCGCCGGCAAGGCTGCCCGTAAGGCGGCCACCGCCCTCCTGGCCGCCCTCGTCGTGCTGCTGGCCACCCTCGCATCAGCCTCCGCGGCGTCGGCCCACGACGTGGTGGAGAGTACCAATCCTGCCAATGGATCCACTGTGGCCAGCCTGCCGGCAAACCTCAGCATCACCCTGGACAACACCCCGGGCGCGCTCGGCTCGAGCATCCAGGTCAAGGACGCCAGTGGCAAGGACTGGGCGCAGGGGAGCGTCCGGGTGGTGGATCACGTCGCCATGCAGCAGCTCAAGGCAGGGGGTCCGGCGGGCAAATACACCGTGCTGTGGCGCCTGGTTTCCTCGGACAGCCATCCCATCGAAGGCACCTTCAGCTTCACTGCCTCCGGTGCTGCCGGAGGCGCGTCCGCCGGGGACAGTTCGGCGGCCAATACGGCCGCTGCTCCGGCGCAGACGACGACGGCGGCGGCTCCGGCAGCGCAGCCGGGGGCAGGCTTTCCCTGGGGCATCGTGGTGACGATCGTCGTGCTGGTCCTGGCGGTGGCGGCACTGGGAATCTTCGCGAGGCGTCGGCTGAATCGTGCGGAGGACTGAGCCGGGCCAGGACTGAGCCGGGCCGAGGCCGAGGACGGAGCCGGCCACAACGGAGCCGGCCACAACGGAGCCGGGCCGAGGCTTCAGCCGAAGGAGGAGCCGCCGGACCGGGACCCTTTACGCGAGGGCCCTTTACGCCAGGGCCCTTGTGGACACCGGCAGGGCCCGGCCCTTTACGCCAGCGCCCTCATGGCGCCGGCGCCGCTGCGTACCGAGATGGCCTGGCTGACAGCCTTGGCCTGGTGCAGGATCTCCTTGGTGCTCGGGGCCACCAAGTCGCCGACCCCCACCAGGTAGAGGCCCAGGGCCCGAAGGGTGTTCATGAAGTCGCGGCTGATCTTGATGCCCAGGGACGTGAGGATCCGGCGCAGCTGGTTCTGCGCGCACCTGGTCAGCACAATGTTGTCCGCCAGCAACACACCATCCGCGGTGCGGATAATCCACTTTCCCGGCCTGGACCCGCCGGCGGCGGACCCCGCGGCCATGCTGAGGTCAACCGCGCGGGTGGACTTGCGGACATCCAGATGGTGGGTCTGCGCGTAGTGCCGCAGCAGGCGCAGGATTTCGGCGCGTTCGCCAATTGCAGCGGGATCCGCCACCTCGGGCCGCCTGCAGGCAGCGGCGGCATCCAGGAAGTCCAAACCGTCCACCACGATGGCAGCCACGCCCTGCCGGCTCAATTCGCTGGCCACGGCCAGCCCGGACAGCCCGGAGCCGATCACCACCGTGGTGGTGGTCTCGGCGGTCGAGGGCGTTGACGGCACACTCATCATGGGGCGAGTCCTTCACTGGCAAAAACGGATAACGCTCACGTGGAAACGGATAACGTTTTCCCCGGTCAAGCCTACACAGGTGTAAGCCCGTCACCGGAGAGGGGGAGCAGCTTGCATCTCCGCTAGGCATACTGACACAGGCCTATCGGTTCAGCGATTTCTCGAAGACTACAGAACTTTTCAGGAGCTGGATAGACCTTTTCAAAGATTGTGGACAACCGCTCGGGCCGCTCCCCGGGATCCCGCGTCCGCAGCCGGAAATGCGGTGGAAGTAAGGGCTTTCCTCCTCCGAATGGAAAAACCTTCTGCCGCCTCAGCCGGTCCCGCCGCGTCGACTTGACGCGCCCAAACGAACCGAGAATAGTTCCAGATATGGGCTTCCATCGGGAGCCTTAGCCGTTGCAACGGGGCGGCGGCGCTGAATCCAAGGAGGCGCGCCGTGACCGAACCGACAGGCAATGTTGAACAGGGCAAACAGCCGGAAAGCGTCCCCGTACCGACCGGAATCGTTGTGGGTGTGGATGGCTCGGACCAGGGGAATTGCGCCCTTGTCTGGGCAGCGCGCGAGGCGGCCCGCCGTCGTCGTCCGCTGCACCTGGTGACCGCCTACAGCGTCCCCATCTTCGCCGCCTCCGGGCTGGACGGCGGCTACGCCACGGTTGACGATGACGTCATCCGCGAGGGTGCGGAGGCCGTCCTGGCGCAGGCGGTGGCCAAACTGGCCGAGCAGAACATCGAACTGGATGCCCGGGTGGAAAGCGGCGACGCAGCAGGGGTGCTGCTGGAAATGTCCCGGACGGCCGAGCTGCTGGTGTTCGGCTCCCGGGGCCGCGGCGGCTTCGTGGGCCGGCTGCTCGGCTCCGTCAGCAGCGCCCTGCCGGCGCATTCGAAATGTCCCACCGTCACCGTGCCGCTCAGCTGTGC
>DATIMB010000367.1:0-9436 GCA_035475875.1 Micrococcaceae bacterium | reverse complement strand
GGAGAGCGCTGTGTCCGCCGGTTCCGGTATGCCGGACGATGCGACGAGCGGGTACCTGCTGGCTTCGCTGGAGAGCGTCACGGTTAGGGACTCCGTGTTAGTGCTGTGCAGCGTCGGCCCCCAGTTGGCCCTTGAAGGGGCCGCACTGTGCGGTCTTTTGTCTCCGTCGGCCGGAGCTGTGGTGCGTCCGCCTGGTTGGTCTCTCAGCCCTGATGAGCTGGCCGGGGTGCGGGCACGCTTTTCCGCCGAAGCGGACTGTCCGGCGGATGATTTTGGCCCGGTACTGGTGGGTCAAGGCAGAAGTAGACCGGACTGGGGCAGGATCTCCAAAGCTTCCGACCTGCTGGTGCATCTGGCCCGGGGCGGTTCGGGCGACGGCCAGGCGGCTGCGCTGACAATGCTGGCGTGGCTGCAGTGGTGCCGCGGCCGGGGGAGTGCGGCGGACAGCTATCTGGACCTGGCTCTGGCAGCGTCGCCACAATACCGCCTGGCCGTCCTGCTGCAGGGTCTACTGGGGATGGGCAGCGTCTGCGGGTGGGCGAGGGACCGCTCCACGGCGTGGAATCCAACGCCGGAAGAGGCTGCGTGAAAGGTTGGCCCGCGGTGGCGTCCGGTGCAGCACGTAAGGACTTGGCGGGAGGGGAACGCATGGTGGCCCCGCGGGTGGCATCTGCCGCCGGTGCTTTGTGTTGTTTCGGACGGTCCATCCTTGTCATCGGGACGTCGGTGGAAAATTCGTGAGACAATGGGAACCGAGACCCGGTTGGGTCCGTGTTTCACACTCTGATTTCGGCGCCGGGCAGAAGCTTGGGACTGTTGGGAACATTGCCGGTCCGCCGGTGGTTGTACCAAGTGGCCCTGCAGCCGGAGCTGGTGTGTGAAAATTGCCACGGACTTGACAGGGTCATAGTGGTGTTGCCCACAGGTGATGCCACAGACGCCCGCAAGAAAGGTTTTCTGTGTCTCCAACCGCCAAGAGGAACGACTCCGCGACTGCCGGGGCTGGCGCCCAGGCTGACGAACTGACGCCCGCGCAGAAGCGCGCGGCCACCATCGCCGCCAAAAAGACCTCCGCTGGCGGGGCTGGCACGACGGCGCCCAAGGCTCGTGGCCGAAAGGCTAAGGCATCGGATGCGACCGCCAAAACGACCCGGGGGAGGGCGGCCAAGGCATCAGATGAGGCCGATGAAGCGGTCGCGGAGGACGTCGCCGATGCCGAGCCCATCGAGGACACGGATGCTCCGGATTCGGCTATCGCCGCTGAGGATGAGGAAGCAGTTGCCGGGAAGACGGGCACCGGTTTTGTCTACTCGGACGCCGATGACGACGACGCTCCAGTGCAGCAGGTCATGTCGGCCGGGGCCACCGCCGACCCGGTTAAGGACTACCTGAAGCAAATCGGTAAGGTGGCGTTGCTTAACGCCGAGCAGGAGGTCGATCTCGCCCTGCGCATTGAAGCTGGTCTGTTCGCTGAAGAAAAGCTGGCCAGCGACGACGGCAAGATCGACGACAAGCTCAGGCGTGAACTGCAGTGGGTCATCCATGACGGCAAGCGCGCCAAGAACCACCTGCTGGAGGCCAACCTCCGCTTGGTGGTATCGCTGGCCAAACGCTATACCGGCCGCGGCATGCTGTTCCTGGACCTGATCCAGGAAGGGAACCTCGGCCTGATCCGCGCGGTGGAGAAGTTCGACTACACCAAGGGCTTCAAGTTCTCCACCTACGCCACCTGGTGGATCCGCCAGGCCATCACCCGGGCCATGGCGGACCAGGCCCGCACCATCCGTATCCCGGTGCACATGGTGGAGGTCATCAACAAACTGGCCCGCGTCCAGCGGCAGATGCTGCAGGATCTGGGACGTGAACCAACGCCGGAGGAACTGGCCCTTGAGCTGGACATGACCCCGGAGAAGGTTGTGGAGGTGCAGAAGTACGGCCGCGAGCCGATCTCCCTGCACACCCCGCTGGGTGAAGACGGCGACTCCGAATTCGGCGATCTGATCGAGGACTCCGAGGCTGTTGTTCCCGCCGACGCGGTGAGTTTCACCCTGCTCCAGGAGCAATTGCACTCGGTGCTGGACACCCTCTCCGAACGTGAGGCCGGCGTTGTCGCCATGCGCTTCGGCCTCACCGATGGCCAGCCGAAGACTTTAGACGAAATCGGCAAGGTCTACGGTGTGACGCGCGAGCGGATAAGGCAGATCGAATCCAAAACCATGTCCAAGCTGCGCCACCCCTCCCGCTCGCAGGTTCTGCGCGACTACCTGGACTAGGCAGCGGGACAGGGCCAGCGCCGGCAGGACCGCCAGCGTCACCCCAGGCAGCGCGGCGATGCCGTGAATCGCGGCCACTACAAAGGCAATCACGAATAAAGGAAGGGCCCCTCCGCAGCGGAGGGGCCCTTCCTTTATTCGGTTATGTCAGTCCTCGACCAGGACAGCCTTCTCCAGCAGACGGCTGGTCTCGTCATGCCATTCCGAGGAGAGGGGCTTCAGGGTCGGTTCCACGGCGCGCGCGTGGTGCCCGCAAAAAAGGAGCGAGCCGCCGGAGGATTCCAGCACGACACGTACATAGGCTTGAGCTCCGCAGCGGTCGCAACGGTCCAGGGCGTTCAGTTCGCGGCTGGCTACAGCTGTTGTCATGATGGCCTCCTTAGTAGATCTGTATACCCATACAACCATTATTCGGAGCCAAACCATCGCAGGTTGGGAGCACGTTCGCTTTCCGCGTAGCGGGTCCGCAGCGCTTCGGGGCCGTAGCTGCCCTGCGGCAAGTCTGCCCGGAGCATGTCAACCGGCACGATAACCTAGGACAGGCCCCGTATTTGCCGGGTCCGTACCAGCTCTGCAGGTGCAGCAACCCGTGGCAGCGCTCCAGATTCACCGCACCGTAGATTCACACCAGCACCGTTCAAAGGAGTCAGCCGAACGTGGCCCCATTAGGTTCCGATTACACCGCGCGCCACCTTTCTGTCCTGGAAGGGCTGGAAGCGGTGCGCAAGCGACCCGGCATGTACATCGGATCGACCGACTCCCGCGGACTGATGCATTGTCTATGGGAAATCATCGACAACTCGGTGGACGAGGCGTTGGCCGGCTTCGGGCAGAGCATCAGGGTCATTCTGCACCCGGACAATTCGGTGGAAATCCACGACGACGGCCGGGGCATTCCGGTGGATGTGGAACCGAAGACAGGGCTCAGCGGAGTCGAGGTAGTGCTGACCAAACTCCACGCCGGCGGCAAATTCGGCGGTGGCTCCTACACCGCGTCAGGCGGTCTGCACGGCGTGGGCGCCAGCGTGGTGAATGCCCTCTCCGCCCGCTTGGACGTGCAGGTGGACCGCGGCGGCAAGACATACCAGATGTGCTTCCGGCGTGGTGAGCCGGGTCACTTCCTCGACACGGGCAAGAACCTGAGCCCCACGTCGACTTTCGAACCATTTATCGACAAGTCGAGCCTGGACGTCGTGGGCTCCACCAAGCGCGGGGTGACCGGCACCCGGATCCGTTACTGGGCCGACAGGCAGATCTTCACGCCCGACGCCAGGTTTTCCTACGAGGAACTGACGGCCCGCGCCCGGCAGACCTCGTTCCTGGTCCCCGGCCTGCGCATTGCCATCCGCGACGAACGCCGGTTGCCTGGTACGCCGGGCGAGTTTGAGGTCCATGAGGAGGTTTTCCACCACGACGGCGGTATCTCCGAGTTCGTCGATTTCCTCGCTTCCGACGGCCCGGTCACCGATATCTGGCGGCTGCACGGCACCAGCACCTTCAAGGAGACCGTGCCCGTGCTGGACGATAAGGGCCACCTGCGCAGCACCGAAGTCGAACGCGACTGCGAGGTGGATATCGCCCTCCGCTGGGGCATCGGCTACGAGACGACCATGCGCAGCTTCGTGAACATCATCGCCACGCCCAAGGGCGGCCGGCACCAGGAAGGGTTCGAACAGGCCCTGCTGAAGACCTTCCGCAAGGTGATCGAGGCCAACTCGCGCAAGCTCAAGGCGGGCAACGACAAGATCGACAAGGACGACGTGCTGGCTGGCCTGACGGCGGTCCTCACCGTCCGTCTCGCCGAACCCCAGTTCGAAGGACAGACCAAGGAAATCCTGGGCACTCCGGCCGTACGCACCATCGTGGCCAAGGTGGTGGAGAAGGAGCTGACCGCCAAGCTGAACTCGAGCCACCGCAATGACAAGGCCCAGTCGGCCCAGCTGCTGGAAAAAGTCGTCGCGGAAATGAAGTCCCGGATCTCCGCCCGGGTACACAAGGAGACGCAACGCCGCAAAAACGCGCTGGAGACCTCCTCGCTGCCCACCAAACTGGCCGACTGCCGGACGGACGACGTCGACCGCAGCGAACTGTTCATCGTGGAGGGGGACAGTGCGCTGGGCACGGCCAAGCTGGCCCGTTCCTCGGATTTCCAGGCGCTGCTGCCCATCCGGGGCAAGATCCTCAACGTGCAGAAGGCCTCCGTGGGGGACATGCTCTCCAATGCCGAGTGCGCCGCGCTGATCCAGGTGGTCGGCGCAGGCTCGGGCCGCAGCTTCGCACTGGAGGCGGCACGTTACGGCAAGGTCATCCTGATGACGGATGCCGACGTCGACGGCGCGCACATCCGCACCTTGCTGCTGACCCTGTTCTTCCGCTACATGCGGCCCATGATCGACGCCGGCCGGGTCTTCGCCGCGGTTCCTCCGCTGCACCGCGTCGAGGTCGTCCACGCCGGGTCAAAGGCCAACGAGATGATCTACACATACTCCGAGCAGGAACTGCACACGCTGCTGGCCCAGCTGGAAAAGTCAGGCAAGCGTTACAAGGAACCGATCCAGCGTTACAAGGGTCTGGGGGAGATGGACGCCGGACAGTTGGCCGAGACCACCATGGATCCCAGGCACCGCACGTTGCGCCGGGTGACGGCGGAAAACGCGGAGATGGCCGAGAAGACCTTTGAGCTGCTGATGGGCTCGGAGGTTGCGCCGCGCAAGGACTTCATCATCGCGGGCAGTTCCAGCCTGGACCGCGAACGTATCGACGCCTGACCCGGCAGGAGCACCTTTGGAATTGACCTAGCCTGAGCTGCTGCGGCAGAAGCTGACCCGTGCCGGGCTGAAGCCGAGGTGAAGGCGGCCGGCAGATGCGGATTGACGGCTCTGCGGACGGGTGCCGAGGATTCAGAGTTGGCATCTGTCCACAGCTGCGGCTCCTGTCCCGAACTGCGGCAGGCCGGGCATCCGCAAGCACGACAGGTGCCAGGGGCGTGTCAGCCCAGCGGTGTGTCAGCCCAGCAGCCCGGGGACCACCAGCAGCGCCGTTGGCACCGCCAGCAGCAGCACCGAGCCGGCCAGCACAGTATTGCGCACGGCCGGGACCAGCGGCGGGACAGGGGTGATCAGCCGGCCCAGCCGGGCCGATGTCGTCTCCGGCGTGTCGATGCGGGCGGCTCCGGCCTCCACCAATTCACTGGCCGGAAGGTCGGCCGAACCACTGGCCACCAGCGCGATGGCCTTCACCAGGGTGGCGGGGTTGACGGTTTTGAGCGCCTCGTCGTCGGCCAGCATCTCGATCAGTGAGTTCACCGCGCGCTGGGCCAGCCGGGAGGTGGGCAGCCACGGAAGTGCCGAACGCCAGGCGGCAAAGGCCCACAGCAGCAGGTGATGGCGCTGGGCCAGGTGCGTGTTCTCGTGGATCAGCACCGCGCGCAGTTCGTCCGGTTCCAGCAGGTTCATCAGCCCGTCGGAAAGCACCGTGACGGAGCGCGCCCCACCGGGCAGGCAGTACGCCACCGGTACCTCATGGTTGATCACCACCGTGCCGGGTCGCTCCGCATCGGGAGAACTGAGCAGGTCCAGCAGCTCGCGGTGCCGGCGGCGCTGCTGCTGGATCCGGACATACGTCAGCAGCAGGGTGAAGAGCAGGTGGGCCAGCAACAGGCCGGCGGCGCTGAGCGCGAACGCGTTCCAGAAATCCAGCTCGGCGCTGGCCCTGTTGCCCAGCATGATGCGCGCCAGCGTACCCAGTCCGGAGAGCAGGTTCTGACCCAGCGGGACCAGCCCGAAGACCAGCATCGCTCCGATCATGGACAATCCGCCCGCGAGTGCTATCGCCTGCCAGAGCACCATTGCGGTGAAGGGGGAACGGGCGGGCCAGTGCGCGTGGGAGAGCAGCAGTGGCACCGGCCAGGCCAGCACGATGGCGAGTACTGCAAGGAACCATGAGGTCCAGAACATGGGCGGGTTGCCGGCGGCGGCCGCTGCCGCGGTTAGGCGTGCCCCAGCAGTTTGCGCAGCGTGGCGGCCTCGCCGTCGCTTACCGTTCCGATGAAGCGCGCCAGCACCGCCTCCCGGTCCGGGGCGGAACCGAGCACTTCGAGCATCAGTTCCGCGGTGTGGTCGGCGCGGCTGGTGACGGCACGGTACCGGTGCGGGCGGATGTCGCGCTCACGCTCCACCAGCCCCTTCTTTTCCAACCGGGACAGCACCGTCAGGACGGTGGTGACAGCGAGCTCCTTGGAGTCCGCGCCGTCCTTGTTGCCCGATGCCGGACGCTGGCTGAGCAGGTCCCGCAGCGTATTGGCGCTCATCGCCGCGGGATGCTCCCACAAGAGATCCATGACAGCCCGTTCGAGCTCCCCAAGAGTGGCCATGTAAATCCTTCTGTTAAAGGCTAATTCAGCTGTGTTGATCTAAATGTACCCGGTTTCGGCAAATTGTTCTACACTCAGTAGAAGTTGGTTTTCTACGACAGGTAGAAAACTTTCCCGGATCCGTTGGGACCCGGATCTGCACGGCCTGAATCAGCACCGAACCGACCCGCACCGAGGGGAAACGATGGAAGCACTCGACATAGCGCGCTGGCAGTTTGGCATCACCACCGTCTACCACTTCCTGATGGTCCCGCTGACCATTGGACTGGGTCTGCTGGTGGTGCTGCTGCAGACCGCGTGGCACCGCACCGGCAAGGCCGAGTACCTGCGGATGACCAAGTTCTGGGGCAAGCTGTTCCTGATCAACTTCATCATGGGCGTGGCCACGGGCATCGTGCAGGAGTTCCAGTTCGGCATGGCCTGGAGTGAATACAGCCGCTTCGTCGGCGACGTCTTCGGGGCCCCGCTGGCCATGGAGGCGCTGCTGGCGTTCTTCGTCGAATCCACCTTCCTGGGCCTGTGGATCTTCGGCTGGAAGAAGCTCCCTGCCCGGATCCACCTGGCCTGCCTGTGGATCGCGGTCCTGGGCTCGGTGCTTTCGGCCTACTTCATTCTCGTCGCCAACTCCTGGATGCAGCATCCCGTCGGGGTGAAGATGGTCAACGGCCGGCCGCGGATGGTGGATGCCTGGGCGGTCTTCACCAACAACACCGCCCTGGTCGCCTTCCCGCACACCCTCACCGGTGCCATCGCGGTGGCGGGCGGATTCCTGCTGGGCATCTCCTGGTACCACCTGTGGCGCCGCCGCCGGGACGGGATCGACACCGTGGACGCCAACGGCCGCGTCGTCGTCGGCGAATCCGCCAGCATCCCCGGCCGAGACCTGACCGACCACAAGGTCTGGCTGCGCTCGCTGCGGATCGGCGCCGTCGTCGCCATGCTGGCCTTCGCCGGCACCGCCATCACCGGCGATATGCAGGGCAAACTGATGTTCCAGCAGCAGCCCATGAAGATGGCTGCCGCGGAGGCAGCCTGCCATGACGGCACCAGTTTTTCCGTCCTTTCCCTGGGCGACCCCGGGAGCAAGAACTGCAGCGACGTGGTAGCTGTCATTGAGGTTCCCGGGCTGCTGTCCTTCCTGGCGCACAACGACTTCACCACGGACATCAAGGGCGTGAACTCGCTGGTGCCGGAATACCAGGCCAAGTACGGCACCAACCTGCCGGATAATCCGGTCTACGGTGACCGTGCGGGCCAGCCGATCCAGTACGTCCCGGTCATGGCCGTGACTTACTGGGGCTTCCGGATCATGATCGGCTTCGGTGGCCTGGCCGCGCTCGCCGCCCTGGTGGCCCTGGTCATCACGCGCAAGGGGACCGTGCCGCCGTCGAAATGGCTGATGCGCCTGGCCCTGTTCGGCATCCTGGCTCCCTTCGGAGCCAACTCGGCCGGCTGGATCTTCACCGAAATGGGCCGCCAGCCCTTCGTAGTCGCCCCGAACCCGCAGATGAGCGGCATCGACCAGGTGTTCATGTTCACCGCTGCCGCCGTCTCGCCTGGGGTCTCCGCCGGGGAACTGATTTTCTCCGTGGTGGCGCTGGGATCGGTCTATGCCGCGCTGCTGGTGGTGGAGGTCAGGCTCCTGGTGCGCTACATCCGCGGCGGGGTGGTCTCCGCGATGCCGGAACTGGCGCACGCGGGTACAGGGTCGGGTCCGGGCGGTCCGGATGGTCCCGACGGTGAGGACGGTGAACGGCACGACGACGACGTGCTCGCCTTCGCGTACTGACCCCAACCTGCGCGCGCAGAGTCCAAACCCGCGCCCGCAGACTCCAAACTCCGGGTGCCGATGCCCAAACCACCATTGACCCCCATCTGCCCGTGACACCGAAGGAAAACCATGGAAACACTGCCAACCATCTGGTTTGTGCTGATCGCGGTCCTCTGGACCGGGTACCTCTTCCTGGAGGGCTTTGACCTGGGCGTGGGGATGCTGATGAAGCTCTTCGCGCGCAACAACGACGACCGCCGTGTCCTGCTGAACACCGTCGGACCGGTCTGGGACGGCAACGAGGTCTGGCTGATCACCGCCGGAGGAGCAACCTTCGCCGCCTTCCCGCTGTGGTACGCCGCGCTCTTCTCGGCCCTGTATGTACCCCTGGTGCTGGTCCTCCTTGGCCTGATCTTCCGCGCGGTCGCGTTCGAATACCGCGGGAAGGTCAATTCGGAGCGCTGGCGGAACCGCTGGGACTGGGCCATCGCCCTGGGCTCCTTTGTCTCCGCATTCGGCGTCGGTGCCGCGCTGGCGCTGACCACCACGGGCCTGCCGCTGGACGCCAACGGCGACCGGGTGGGAGGACCCTTCGCCTGGTTCAGCGGCTATGCCGTGCTGGGCGGGTTGGGCGTCGTCGGCTTCTGCCTGGTGCACGCGGCGGCCTTCCTGATGCTCAAGACCGACGGGGCGATCCGGCTGAGGGCGCGCCGGCTCCTGCGGCGCTGGCTACCCGTGGGACTGGTGCCGATGGCACTGTGGGCGGTCGCTGTCACCGTGCAGAACGGCAAAACCGGAAGCTGGCTGCTGGTCCTGCTGGCCGTCGCCGCCGCGCTGGCCTCCTGGCGGCTGGCCGGGCACGGACGCGAAGGCTGGACCTTCCTGGCCATGGGCGTGTTCCTGCTGGCCGGCAGCGCCGCCATCTTCGGCTCGGTCTTCCCCAAGGTTCTGCCCTCGACCCTGGACCACGCCTGGGACCTGACCATCAGCAACGCCTCGTCCTCGCCGTACACCCTGGGG
>DATIMB010000366.1:0-1792 GCA_035475875.1 Micrococcaceae bacterium | reverse complement strand
GGGTCCACAAGATCTACGGCCGGGGTGAGGCCGAAGTCCGGGCGCTGGACGACGTCACACTGGCGCTGGACCGCGGCGACTTCGTGGCCATCGTGGGGGCCTCCGGCTCCGGCAAGTCCACCATGATGAACATCATCGGCGCCTTGGATGCGCCCAGCTCCGGGCGCTACCGGTTGGACGGCATCGACACCAGATCGCTGGACGAGTACCAGCTGGCGCAGATCCGCAACCGGAAGATCGGCTTCGTCTTCCAGAACTTCAACCTGATTCCGCGCACCCGGGCCGTGGACAACATCGCCCTGCCGCTGGCCTATGCAAGGGTGCCACGGAAGGAGCGCCGGCAGCGCGCACTGGCAGTCCTGGACGCCGTCGGCCTTGGATCCCGCGCCCTGCACAAGCCCTCGCAGCTCTCCGGCGGGCAGCAGCAGCGTGTGGCGATTGCCCGCGCCCTGGTCACCGACCCGGTGCTGCTGCTTGCCGACGAGCCGACCGGCGCACTGGATTCACACTCCTCCGCGGAGATCCTGGACCTGTTCGACGCGCTGCATTCCCAGGGCCGGACCATTGTGATGATCACCCACGAGATGGACGTGGCCTCCCGGGCGGGACGGGTGATCCGGATGCAGGACGGCCGCGTGGTCGAGGACCAGCGGACCCGGCCGCTGCACGCCCCCCGGCCCTCCGCGACATTGTCGCCGGCCCTGCCGGCCCTGCCGCAGGTGGGGCCGTGAACATCGCCGAATCCGTCCGCTTCGCGCTCACCGGTGTCGCGGCCAACAAACTGCGCTCCGCGCTGACCACCCTGGGAATCCTGATCGGCATCGCCGCGGTCATCATCCTGCTGGCGGTGGGCGCCGGGACCGGCGACGCGATCAAGGCGCAGATCGGCAAGCTGGGCACCAACGTGCTCACGGTCAGCCGGGCGACGACGGCGGGCGGCCGCAGCGGGGGTGGGGCGGCGGTGGCCGGCACGCGGACCCGCAGCACCAACCTGACGACGGACGATATGGCGGCCATCACCGACCCGGTGCTGGCCCCGGACATTGCCGCCGCGGCTCCGCTGGTCCAGGCGCAGAACGTCACCGGGACCTACCAGGACGCCACCCACCCCGTCGCCACCTTCCTGGGGACCACGCCGTCGTACTTCGGCATCGCCAACGATGCCCTCGCTGCCGGGGCGTATTTCACTGCTGCCGACGCCAGCTCCGGAGCGGCCGTCGCCGTCGTCGGCAATACCGTGGCGCAGGACCTCTTCGGGGACAACACGGCCGCGGCGGTAGGACAGACCGTGGCGCTGAACGGGCAGAATTTTGTGGTCTCCGGAGTCCTCGCAGCCAAGGGCTCCTCCGGCCTGAACGATCCCGACGACATTGTGGTGATCCCGCTTGCCGCGGCGCAGGACAAGTTCACCGGCTACTCGCCAAGCCTGAACTCCATCAGCGTCCAGGCCAGATCCGCGGATGTAATGAACCAGGCACAGAACGAGATCCAGATGGTCCTGGACGCCCGGCACGACGTCACGGCCACCACCCGCGACTACCAGGTGCGCAACCAGGCCCAGGTGCTCAGCACGGCCACCTCGACGACGCAGACGCTGACCATCCTGCTGGGCGCCGTGGCGGCGATCTCCCTGCTGGTAGGCGGCATCGGGGTCATGAACATCATGCTGGTCACCGTGACCGAGCGGACCCGGGAGATCGGCATCCGCAAGGCGATCGGCGCCTCCAGGGGCAGTATCGTCAGCCAGTTCCTCATTGAGTCCCTGATTATTTCCGTGATCGGCGGGGTGATG
>DATIMB010000365.1:0-6327 GCA_035475875.1 Micrococcaceae bacterium | reverse complement strand
CCTGGCCGACGTTCATCCGGCTCGGCACGCCGAGCGGGTTGAGGATGATGTCGACGGCGGTGCCGTCGGCGAGGAACGGCATGTCCTCGATCGGCAGGATCTTGGAGATCACGCCCTTGTTGCCGTGGCGACCGGCGAGCTTGTCGCCGACGCTGATCTTGCGCTTCTGGGCGACGTAGACGCGGACCAGCTGGTTGACCCCGGGGGCCAGCTCGTCGTCGGACTCGCGGTCGAAGACCCGCACGCCGATGACGGTGCCGGACTCGCCGTGGGGCACCTTGAGCGAGGTGTCGCGCACCTCGCGCGCCTTCTCGCCGAAGATCGCGCGCAGCAGGCGCTCCTCCGGGGTCAGCTCGGTCTCGCCCTTCGGGGTCACCTTGCCGACCAGGATGTCCCCGGCCTCGACCTCGGCGCCGATGTGGATGATGCCGCGCTCGTCCAGTCCGGCGAGGATTTCCTCGGAGACGTTCGGAATGTCGCGGGTGATCTCCTCGGCACCAAGCTTGGTGTCGCGGGCGTCGATCTCGTGCTCTTCGATGTGGATCGAGGAGAGCACGTCCTCGGCGACGATGCGCTGGGACAGGATGATGGCATCCTCGAAGTTGTGCCCCTCCCAGGACATGAAGGCCACCAGCAGGTTCTTGCCCAGCGCCAGTTCGCCCTGGTCCGTGGCGGGGCCGTCGGCGATGATGCCGCCGACCTCCAGGCGCATGCCTTCGGAGACCAGCACGCGCTGGTTGTAGGCGGTGCCCTGGTTGGAGCGGTTGTACTTGGCGATCCGGTAGTTCGTCTCGGTGCCGTCGTCGTTGAGCATGACCACCAGGTCGGCGGAAACCTCGGAAACCACGCCGGCCTTCTTGGCGATGACCACGTCCCCGGCGTCAACGGCAGCCGCGCGCTCCATGCCGGTGCCCACGAAGGGTGCCTCGGAACGGACCAGCGGCACAGCCTGGCGCTGCATGTTCGCACCCATCAGGGCGCGGTTGGCGTCGTCGTGCTCCAGGAACGGGATCAGGGCGGTCGCCACGGACACCATCTGGCGCGGGGAGACGTCCATGTACTCGACCTCGTCGGCCGGGATCAGGACGGGCTCGCCGCCGCCGCCGCGCTGGCGGACCAGGACGGTCTCCTCAGCGAAGTGGTTGTCCGCGGTCAGCGGGGCGTTCGCCTGGGCGATCACCACCTCCACCTCGTCGTCGGCGGTCAGGTAGTGGACCTCGTCGGTGACCATGCCGTTGATGACCTTGCGGTACGGCGTCTCGATGAAGCCGAACGGGTTGATCCGTCCGTAGGATGCCAGCGAACCGATCAGGCCGATGTTGGGGCCTTCAGGGGTTTCGATGGGGCACATGCGGCCGTAGTGCGACGGGTGGACGTCACGGACCTCCATGCCGGCGCGGTCGCGGGACAGACCGCCGGGGCCCAGGGCCGAGAGGCGGCGCTTGTGCGTCAGCCCGGCCAGCGGGTTGTTCTGGTCCATGAACTGCGAGAGCTGGGAGGTTCCGAAGAACTCCTTGATCGCGGCCACCACGGGGCGGATGTTGATCAGGGTCTGCGGCGTGATCGCCTCGACGTCCTGGGTGGTCATCCGCTCGCGGACGACGCGCTCCATCCGGGACAGGCCGGTGCGGACCTGGTTTTCAATCAGCTCGCCCACGGCGCGGATGCGGCGGTTGCCGAAGTGGTCGATATCGTCGACCTCGACGCGCAGCTCGTGGTCCGCTCCGTCGCGCTTGCCCATCAGGGTCTTGCCGCCGGCGTGCAGGGTGACCAGGAACTTGATCATCGCGACGATGTCGTCGATGCTCAGCACCGAGGCGTCGTCGTCGGCCAGGGACTTGTCGATCCCGAGCTTGCGGTTGATCTTGTACCGGCCGACCTTGGCCAGGTCGTAGCGCTTCGGGTTGAAGTACAGGTTGTGCAGCAGCGCGTCAGCGGCCTCGACGGTCGGCGGCTCGCCCGGGCGCAGCTTGCGGTAGATGTCCAGCAGGGCATCCTCGCGGGTGTCCGTGGTGTCCTTCTCCATGGTGGCGCGGATGGAGTCGAACTCCCCGAACTCTTCCAGGATCTGTCCCTCGGTCCAGCCCAGGGCCTTCAGCAGCACGGTGACGGACTGCTTGCGCTTGCGGTCAAGGCGCACGCCGACCTGGTCACGCTTGTCGATCTCCAGCTCGAACCAGGCACCCCGGGACGGGATGATCTTGGCGGTGAAGATGTCCTTGTCACTGGTCTTATCCGCGGCGCGCTCAAAGTAGGCGCCCGGGGAACGCACCAGCTGGGAAACAACGACACGCTCGGTGCCGTTGATGACAAAGGTGCCCTTGTCCGTCATCAGCGGGAAGTCGCCCATGAACACGGTCTGCTGCTTGATTTCGCCGGTGTTGTTGTTCATGAACTCGGCTTTGACATACAGCGGCGCCGCGAAGGTGGCATCGCGGTCCTTGCACTCGTCCGTGGTGTACTTCGGGTCGGCGAACTCCGGCTCCGAGAAGGACAGGGACATGGTGCCCTGGAAGTCCTCGATCGGGGAGATCTCCTCGAAGATATCCGCCAGGCCGGACGTGGTGGCAACGCTCTGGTCGCCGGCTTCGACGGCCTTGTGCATCCGGGACTGCCAGCGCTCGTTGCCGACGAGCCAGTCAAAGCTCTCGGTCTGGAGCGCAAGCAGATTCGGAACGTCCAGCGGTTCGTGAATCTTTGCAAAGGAGAGCCGGCGCGTTGCCCCGTCGGTACTCTGGGAGTTGATAGCGGTTGCAGCGTTGTTTACATTAGAGGTGCTCGAGGCGACCAAGAGGGATCCTTCCACAGACCTTCAGGCTTGTCCTGCGAAACCCTTACCTGAATCGAAGCAATCCGTTCCGGATCGGTCCGACGCCAAAATGACCCGCTGTGTTCGGCGAAAACAGCTGATTCCTAGGCATTGCCTACCGCTATATGAAGGCTGAAGGTTAAGAGGGGAGACGCAAAGATCTATACTACGGCAAACCCGCCCACGTGTCCAACGCGCGACATATCATACCCCCGCACCGGGGTATTGGCAGCCCAACGCGCCCAGCGTGTGGGATCTCGGCGGCGCCCGGGATGGAAATCCCCGGCCGTCGGGCCGGACCGGTGCGCGGACCGAAATACGCGTGGGCCGAAATACAATGGCCGGCCCAACTGTTAGATTCTAGTAAGGCGCAGCGTCGACGATGAGCTGCGCGGCCTTGCAAGGGAAAAGGAAGCAGACTCCAATGACCGCAAATCCCGACGATGTTGTCATCCTGGCCGGTGCCCGGACCCCGCAGGGCCGGCTGAACGGGCAGTTGGCCGGCTTTACCGCCGTCGAGCTCGGGTCCAAGGCCATCGCCGCGGCCCTGGAGCGTTCCGGCGTGTCGGCCCAGGACGTGGATCACGTCATCATGGGGCAGGTCCTGCAGGCCGGAGCCGGCCAGAATCCCGCACGGCAGAGCGCCATCGGTGCCGGCATCGGCTGGGACGTGCCGACCGTGACCATCAACAAGGTCTGCCTTTCCGGCCTCACCGCGGTCATCGACGCGGCCCGGATGATCCGCAGCGGGGAGGCGCAGGTGGTGGTGGCCGGCGGCCAGGAGTCCATGACCCGGGCCCCGCACATCCTGCCCGGTTCCCGCCAGGGCTGGACCTACGGGTCCATCGAGGCCCTGGACGTGGCGGCCCGGGATGGTCTCACCGACGCGTTCGACGGCGACTCCATGGGCTTGTCGACGGAACGCAAAAACGGCGATCTGGGCATCGACCGGCTCGCCCAGGACCAGGTGGCCGAAGCCTCGCACCGCCGGGCAGCTGCCGCCGCGGCGGCCGGAGTGTTCGAATCGGAAATCGTTCCCGTCACGGTTCCGCAGCGCAAGGGCGAACCGCTGCTCCTGAGCGCGGACGAGGGGGTGCGCCCGCAGACCACCCTGGACACCCTGGCGCCGCTGAAGCCCGCTTTCTCGGAGGGCGGGACCATCACCGCCGGCAACTCCTCGCCGCTGAGCGACGGCGCCGCTGCCCTGGTCCTGGCCAGCAAGGCGTACGCCGAGGAGCACTCGCTGAACTGGCTGGCCGTCGTCGGACGTCCCGGCCAGGTCGCCGGGCCGGACACCTCGCTGCATTCCCAGCCGTCCCATGCCATTCAAAGCGCGCTGGCCAAGGCCGGCTGGAGCACATCGGACCTGGACTTCATTGAAATCAACGAGGCCTTCGGCTCCGTCGCCGTCCAGTCGCTGAAGGACCTGGACATGAAACTCGAACAGTGCAACCTCCACGGCGGGGCTATCGCGCTGGGCCATCCGATCGGGGCCTCCGGCGCACGGCTGGCGCTGCATGCGGCCACCGAACTCAACCGCCGCGGCAAGGGCAAGGCGGCCGTGTCGCTGTGCGGCGGAGGGGGCCAGGGCGAGGCCCTGCTGCTGTACCGGGACTGAGCATGGCCGCAGAGACCACTCCCGGCCGGCCGGAGACCGTACGGGAGGATCCGAGCCAGGAGGTCCCCGAACCGGCATCCATCCCGGGCCGGGAGCGGGTGCGCCGGGATGCCGCGGCTCGGGACCTGGCGGTGGAGATCTTTGCCCGGAAACCGGCCGACAGCCTCGCTGAGGCGGCCGCAGTGCTGGGTATCAGGCCGGCGGACATCGTCAAATCCCTGGTGGTCAAACGCCCCGACGATACCTTCCTGTTCGCCCTGATCCCCGGCGACCGCCAGATCTCCTGGCCCAAGCTGCGGGCGGTGCTTGGAGTGAACCGGCTGTCCATGCCCTCCGCACAGGTGGCCCGACAGGCGACGGGCTATGAGCGGGGCACCATCACCCCGCTGGGCAGCACCACGGCCTGGCCGGTTTTCGCGGATTCCGCCATGCTGGGCCAGCGGGTCGCAATGGGCGCCGGGGAGCACGGCTTCAGCCTGTTCGTCCAGGCCGATGACCTCATCACCGCCCTGGACGCCACGGTGCTGGACATCTCCGACCCCGCCTAGCCTCACTTCCCTCCCCTACCGCTCTCCTCTCCGTTCAAAGGCGAGGTAGCCGCCCGTGTTTTGCCGGTGGAGATCGGCACGGAGCGACAAGGTAACGGGGCGGAGCGACAAGGCAACGGGGTTGGCAGCCAAGGGCCTGGGAAAAGTTGGGGTTAAGCAGGGAAGCCCCGCACCGGTTGGTGCGGGGCTTCCGTGCAGCTGGGCAAGTGTTACTTGAGGGTAACGGTTGCGCCGGCCTCTTCGAGCTGAGCCTTGGCCTTCTCGGCGGCTTCCTTGGTGGCGCCTTCGAGGACAGCCTTGGGAGCGGAGTCGACGACGTCCTTGGCTTCCTTCAGGCCGAGGGAAGTCAGGGCGCGCACCTCCTTGATGACGGCAATCTTCTTGTCGCCAGCGGCCTCGAGGATAACGTCGAAGGAATCCTTCTCCTCCTCGGCTGCGGCTTCGCCGGCACCGCCGGCGGGGCCTGCAACGGCAACGGCAGCGGCGGTGACCTCGAAGGTCTCCTCGAACTGCTTGACGAACTCGGAGAGTTCGATGATGGTCAGTTCCTTGAAAGCTTCAATGAGCTCGTCGTTGGTGAGCTTAGCCATGGTTGGCGCTCCTTCTTCTTCTTGGCCATTCGGCCGGGTCAAAAACCTGAGTCCTCATGGAGTTCAGGGCGGAACCAGGGATAGGTCCCTGTGAGGACTAGGCCTCGGTGGTCTGCTCTGCTGCGGGTGCAGCCTCGGCGGCGGGAGCCTCGGCCGGTGCCTCTTCGGCAGCAGGCGCTTCGGCAGCAGCCTCGGCAGCCGGAGCTTCCGGGGCCTCTTCGGCGGCGGGCGCCTCGGAGCCTTCGGCAAGCTTGAGGCGCAGGGCGTCAAGGGTGCGGGCGGCGGCGGCCATCGGAGCTTTAAGGACTCCGGCGACACGGGCCAGCTGCAGTTCGCGCGACTCGAGGGCAGCCAGGGCTGCGACCTCGGAGGCGTCCATGGACTTGCCCTCGAAGATGCCGGTCTTGATAACCAGCGCCTTGTTGGTCTTAGCAAAATCCGTCAGGCTCTTTGCTGCTGCAACAGCGTCACCCTTGATGAACGCAATCGCGGTGGGGCCGGCCAGCTGACCGTCAAACGCGTCAACACCCGCTTCCTTCGCCGCGATGGCGGTCAGGCTGTTCTTGACGACCGAGAACTTGGTCTCGCGGCCGAGAGAAACACGCAGCTCCTTGAGCTGTGCAACGGTGAGCCCACGGTATTCGGTTAGGACTGCGGCGGTGGATTCCTTGAAATCGGTGGTGATTTCCTCCACGGCTGCCACCTTGTTCGGCGTTGCCATAACCCTCCTTCCGGGAAATTAATGCCGGTCAGTTCGGGTCC
>DATIMB010000364.1:0-3154 GCA_035475875.1 Micrococcaceae bacterium | reverse complement strand
GTGGGCGTCTGCATTGCCACCTCGGGCCCGGGCGCCACCAACCTGGTCACCGCGATCATGGACGCGCACATGGATTCGGTGCCGCTGGTGGCCATCACCGGCCAGGTCTCCAGCGGTGTGATCGGCACCGATGCCTTCCAGGAGGCGGACATTGTGGGGATCACGATGCCCATCACCAAACACTCCTACCTGGTCACCAACCCGAATGACATTCCCCGAGTGCTGGCGGAGGCATTCCACCTGGCCTCCACCGGCCGTCCGGGTCCGGTGCTGGTGGACGTGGCCAAGGACGCCCAGCAGGGACAGGTGACATTCTCATGGCCGCCCAGCATCGACCTGCCGGGTTACCGCCCCGTCTTCCGCGGGCATGCCAAGCAGTTGCGCGAGGCGGCGCGGCTGATCGGTGAGGCCAAAAAGCCCGTGCTGTACGTGGGTGGAGGCGTGGTCAAGGCGCACGCCTCCAAGGAACTGCTGGAACTGGCTGAGCTGACCGGCGCACCAGTGGTCACCACGTTGATGGCACGCGGCGCCTTTCCCGACTCGCATCCCCAGCACGTCGGCATGCCGGGCATGCACGGCTCCGTCTCAGCGGTGACCGCGCTGCAGCAGTCGGACCTGCTGATCACCTTGGGCGCGCGTTTTGATGACCGGGTCACCGGCGTGCTCAGCACGTTCGCGCCGAACGCCAGGATCATCCACGCCGACGTTGACCCGGCGGAGATCTCCAAGAACCGGGTGGCAGATGTGCCGATTGTTGGCTCGGTGAAGGAGATTATTCCGGATCTGACGCAGGTGCTGAAGGCGGAATTTGCCCAGCATGGCAAGCCGGAACTGGCGGACTGGTGGGCCTTCCTGAACAACCTGCGGGACACTTATCCGCTGGGCTGGACGGAGCCCGACGACGGCCTGAGCGCACCCCAGCGGGTGATCGAGCGGATCGGAGCGCTGACCGGCCCGGAAGGCATTTACGTGGCCGGCGTCGGCCAGCACCAGATGTGGGCCTCGCAGTTCATCAAGTACGAGCGTCCGCATGCCTGGCTGAACTCCGGCGGTGCCGGCACCATGGGCTACGCCGTTCCCGCCGCGATGGGCGCCAAGGTGGGCGAGCCGGACCGGGTGGTCTGGGCGATCGATGGTGACGGCTGCTTCCAGATGACCAACCAGGAACTGGCCACCTGCGCGATCAACAAGATCCCGATCAAGGTGGCGATCATCAACAATTCCTCCCTCGGGATGGTCCGGCAGTGGCAGACCCTGTTCTACGAGGGCCGCTACTCCAACACGGACCTGAACACCGGACACGACACCATCCGGATCCCCGACTTCGTCAAGCTCGCCGACGCCTACGGCTGTGCCGGCCTGCGCTGTGAACGGGACCAGGACATCGACGCCACCATCGAAGCCGCGCTGGCCATCAACGACCGTCCCGTCGTCGTCGACTTTGTGGTCAGCCCCAACTCCATGGTGTGGCCGATGGTCCCGTCCGGAGTGAGCAACGACCAGATCCAGGTGGCCCGCAATATGACCCCGGCGTGGGAAGAGGAGGACTAGCAATGACGCGGCATACACTTTCCGTCCTGGTCGAGGACAAGCCCGGCGTGCTCACGCGCGTCGCCAGCCTCTTCGCCCGGCGGGCCTTCAACATCAATTCTTTGGCCGTAGGCCCCACCGAAGTCCACGGCGTGTCCCGGATGACTGTGGTGGTTGACGCCGAGGGTGACCTGATCGAACAGGTCACCAAGCAGCTGAACAAGCTGATCAACGTGATCAAGATTGTTGAGCTGGTCTCCGATAATTCCGTGCAGCGTGACCACATCCTGGTCAAGGTGCGCGCGGATGCCGCCACGAGGCTGCAGGTCACCCAGGCTGCAGACCTTTTCCGTGCCTCGGTTGTTGACGTTTCCACCGATTCGTTGACCATTGAGGCGACCGGGCACCCCGAAAAGCTCGCGGCACTGCTGAACGTGCTGGAGCCCTTCGGCGTCCGGGAAATCGTGCAATCCGGCACCCTGGCCATCGGCCGCGGGTCGCGGTCGATGAGCGACCGGGCACTGCGCACGCTCAGCGCCTAGCAATAATGACGTCCTGATTTCCACAACAGGGACTTTGTGCAGTTGAATTTTCAGCAGTGCGAATCTTTGCGGTAACAAATTTTTGCAGTAAGACACTATTAAGGGAGTAACAAGTGACCGAGTTGTACTACGACGACGATGCCGATCTGTCCATCATCCAGGGCCGCACCGTCGCCGTCATCGGCTATGGCAGCCAGGGCCACGCGCACGCACTGAGCCTGCGCGATTCCGGCGTCGACGTCCGCGTCGGCCTCAAGGAAGGCTCCAAGTCCCGTGCCAAGGCCGAGGCCGAGGGGCTGCGCGTGCTCAACGTTGCCGACGCCGTCGCCGAGGCGGACCTGATCATGGTCCTCACCCCGGACCAGGTCCAGCGCCACGTGTACGCGGAAGACATCGCGCCGAACCTGCAGGCCGGCGACGCCCTGTTCTTTGGCCACGGCTTCAACATCCGTTACGGCTACATCAAGCCGCCGGCCGATGTTGACGTCGCCCTGGTTGCGCCGAAGGGCCCTGGCCACATCGTGCGCCGCGAATTCGAAGCCGGCCGCGGCGTGCCGGACCTGATCGCCGTCGAGCAGAACCCCTCCGGCAAGGCCAAGGAACTGGCCCTGTCCTACGCCAAGGCGATCGGCGGAACCCGCGCCGGCGTCATCGAGACCACCTTCACCGAAGAGACCGAAACGGACCTCTTCGGCGAGCAGGCAGTGCTCTGCGGCGGTGCCTCGCAGCTGATCCAGTACGGTTTCGAGACGCTGACCGAGGCCGGCTACAAGCCCGAGGTCGCGTACTTCGAGGTGCTGCACGAGCTCAAGCTGATCGTTGACCTGATGGTTGAGGGCGGGATCGCCAAGCAGCGCTGGAGCGTTTCCGACACGGCCGAATACGGTGACTACGTTTCCGGCCCGCGCGTCATTGACGAGCGCGTGAAGGAAAATATGAAGGCGGTGCTCAAGGACATCCAGGACGGGACGTTCGCCAAGCGCTTCATCGACGACCAGGATGCCGGCGCGCCGGAGTTCGCTGCGCTGCGCAAGAAGGGTGAGGACCACCCGATCGAGGCCACCGGCCGCGAGCTGCGCAAG
>DATIMB010000363.1:0-2683 GCA_035475875.1 Micrococcaceae bacterium | reverse complement strand
TACCCGCCTGTCCAGTCTTGGCTGGAAGAAATGGGCCCCCATCCAGACGGCGGCCTTCGGTGCCCATATCCTGGCTGGACTGGCCATCATCTGTGAGAACCAGGGTCGGCTGGCAGAGCAGCACGGGGTGGCCCGACTGTCCATCTACAAGACCATCGTGACCCTGACCGGCGCAGCGGTGACGCTGTACGCGGGGATGGTCGGGAAAAAGGTCGACGACCTCGCCGGAGAGGGGGCCGAAGGCGCCACCGAACCGAAGGCTGGCGCGTCCCCGGAATTGCAGTCGGCCCAGCGGCAGCTCAAAATCCTGCAGTGGACTATTCCCTTCTTCGCCGGCTGGGTCATAGTCCTCGGGGCCAAGCAGGGCGAAATGCAGCGCCCGAAGAACGTCATCACGGGCTTAGCAAAGTCGCGCTAAACATTTCCCGGACCGTGGCTATTCGACGCTGGCTTTTCGCGTTTGCACCGGTTGCGGCGGCCGGAATCGGCGGGTTCGGGGCGCGGAATGCGCCCCGAACCTATCGCCGTCTCCGCAAGCCGAGGTGGGCGCCTCCCGCGGCAGCATTCGGCCCGGTCTGGTCTGTCCTTTATCTCTTGATCGGTGCTGCTGGGTGGCGTTTGTCCCGCGACAGGGTCCGGGCCAGTGGATTGCTGCACCTGCTTCAGTTGGCCCTCAACGCCGTATGGCCCGTGATGTTCTTTGGCATCCGGAATAAGCGCGTCTCGCTACTGACCATTGCACTGCTTGACTGCGCCCTCTTCATGGAGATCCTGAAGCTGCGGCGGGAAGACCCCGTGGCGGCCGCCCTGCTGGTGCCCTATCTCTGCTGGAGCGGATTCGCCACAGCGCTGAACGCCGCGGTGAGCGACCCGGCTCCGGAAAAACCGCACGGCGGGCTGGTCAAGGATGCTTGAAGGCGGACCGCCGCACCTTACTTCAAGGGCGAAGCCGAGGATCCTCCGGGTTGCGGATGGCCCAGGGCCGTGGTCCCCGCCGCAGGGCTGAGTCCCAGGCCCCTGACCACCCCGGCGGCCTCCTCGGCCGGTGTCCGCCCGACGTCGATGACGATGCTGTTCTCATCCGGCGTCGGCGGCTCCAGGGTCGCGATCTGGGAATCCAGCAGCGACGGCGGCATGAAGTGGTCCATCCGGGTGGTCAGCCGACGGCCGATCTGCTCCTTGGATCCGGAGAGGAAGACAAAAACCACGTTCTTCTCCCGCAGCCGGTCACGGTAGATCTTCTTCAGCGCCGAACAGGTGATGATGCCCGGGATGCCCGCCATGGTGTGCTCGATGATCCACGACGCGATCGTGTCCAGCCAAGGCCACCTGTCCTCATCTGTCAGCGGATGCCCGGCGGCCATCTTGGCCACGTTTTCCGGCGGGTGCAGGTCATCACCCTCTTCCAGGTCCCAGCCGAGTTGACCCGCCAGAATACCTGCGACGGTTGATTTTCCCGAGCCAGAGACTCCCATGATGACCAGCACCGGCTGTTGTCCCTGAAGATCCATACCTACTACTAAATCAGACCAAGGGCGGCTAGCGTGAAAGTGTCGAGCAAACGGCCTGTGCAGTCTTCAGGGGCAGCGCAGCTTCGCCCATAGTCGAGTCGAATTGAGACAGACATGCCCAACGAATTGGCGGGTAAGCGGATTGCTTTCCTGGTTGCTCCCAGCGGGGTGGAACAGGTTGAACTGACCACCCCCTGGCAGAGCGTCCTGGATGCCGGTGGCATCCCGGAATTGCTCTCCACCGAGCCCGGCCGGGCACAGGCCTTCAATCATGATGTTGAACCCGCTGACAAGTTTCCGATCGATGGCGTGGTGGGGGACTCTGCCGTGGCCGATTACGCGGGATTGGTGCTGCCCGGAGGTACCACCAATCCGGACAAGCTGCGGATTAACGTCCCGGCCATCGACTTCGTCAAAGACTTCGTAGCGGCGGGGAAGCCCATCGCGGCGATCTGCCACGGCCCCTGGTCGCTGGTAGAGGCGGCCGTCCTTCCCGGCAAGACGCTGACCAGCTGGCCCAGCCTGCAGACGGACATCAGAAATGCCGGCGGAACCTGGGTCGATGAAGAGGTCTTCACCTGCAAGGAGCAGGGCTGGACGCTTGTGACCAGCCGGAAGCCCGATGATCTAAAGGCCTTCACCGGCGCCCTGCTGGAAGCCTTCCGCTGAGCCGGCCGCCGCCGTCGTCGTTCCTGGCGACGAAGACGGCGGCACGAGCCTCAGGAGGGACCAGCCTTGCCTCGTGTAACGGGGCCGAGGACCTACGTTTGCGCCAAGGTTAGGGTCAGGCCTTTTTCCGTGCTCTGAGCACCACATCGTGGACCAGGGCGGGCTGAGCGTCGGCGGTCTGTGCTTCGCGCGGGCGACTGGTGCTGGTCATGATCTCCCATCCGTCCGGATCAGGGAGGCCTTGCACCAAGTCCTCAGCAGTGAAGTACAGGTGCTTATCCGGCGGCCGACGGACCGACTGCTCCTGGTCGGAGAGGTCATGGCCCACTATCAGCAGGGTGCCGCCGGGGGCCACCGCGCGTGCCAGCGCCGCGTATACCGGCAACCGCTGGCTCTGCGGGAGCTGGAAGAACTGGGCGGACACCAGATCGAACGAATGCTGCGCGGGAGTCCAGTCCGAGAGGTCCCGCTGCAGCCACTCGATACGCCCGCTGATCTCCGGA
>DATIMB010000362.1:0-5678 GCA_035475875.1 Micrococcaceae bacterium | reverse complement strand
CCACGTGGTCCATCGTCAACCCCTGCGCTACGAGGCCGGGTTGTGGAGCATTGTCTTCCCGTTGGGGATGTATTCGGTGGCCAGCCTGCACTTCGGCGCCGTCGCACGGCTGCCGCTGCTGGTTGGCATCGGCGACGTCGGGACCTGGGTCGCCGGGCTGGTCTGGCTGGCCGTATCTGCCGCCATGATCCACGCCTGGCTGGCCAAACCGGGTCCCACCGCGGCAACAACTGCCCAGCTTTAGTGGCCGGCCGACCCAAATACACGGAGTGTCGTGGAAATTCCCGGCGTGTCGGTTTTAAACGTGGGCAGTTGTGGACGTGCCCGGGCCGGGGAACAGGGGCTCAGCCAGGGGAACAGGCACTCAGCCGGGGAAACAGGGGCTCAGCCAGGGAAACAGGGATTTAGGCAGGGATCAGGGCTGCACCCTGGGCCCGCAGCGCGCGCAGCAGGTGGTCCCGCTGCTCGACCACGATCCGTCGCAGTGCGGCCGGTGCATCCGGGGTGGCTGCCAGCCACTCGTCCGTGCGGAGCACCACCGGATGATTCTGGGGCTGCTGCCCGGGAGAAAGGTCCTGCTCAACAGGGAACAGCCCGCGGACTATGCGGCTGGAGATTTCAATGCTCCGTCGGCCCCAAACCTCGTCGATGGCACCGAAGTAGGGTTCGATATACGGCTCCAGCAGCTCCGCCGGTCCCGCCCGGAATCCCTCGATGCTGGCACTGAGCAGTTCATTAGACAGCGAGTTGCCGGAGATCATCTCGCGCCAGGCCTGCTCCTTCACCTGCGCCAGTGGCCGTGCCGTGATGGCAGTGAGATGTCCGGCCCGGGCCGAGGCGGTGAGGTCGCGGGCCAGTTCGCCGTCCAGTTCCGCCACGGTGGCGCATCCGGTTGCGGCCAGGGCCTGCCAGAGCGACCAGCGCAGGTCCGGATCCATGGCCAGTCCGGGGATCTCCACCGCGCCGCTGAGCAAGCCGGCGGCCAGTTGGTTGCGGCTGCCGGTATGCCGGCCCAGCGAAGCGAATGCCCGGGCCCAGACCAGTTGCCGGTCCGAGGCGGCCTCTGCGGAATCCAGCTGGCCGACGACGGTCCCCAGCAAAGCCTCCCGGACGTCGTCGCGCTCCTCCGCCGGGCAGTATCGTTCGACCGCGGTCCGGGCGTTGTCCAGCAGGGACGCCAGCACGCCGGTATCCGATTCCCCGGTGGCAAAGCGCTCGACGGCGGCGACGTACCGGGAAGGGGGCAGGACGCCGTCCCGCGTGGCGTTCCACAGCGACGACCAGCACAGCGCGCGAGCCATCGGGTCGGCGAGCCGGTCCAGACCGGCCAGCACGCTTTCCTCGGAGACGTCGTCGAGCCGGACCTTTGCGTAGCTGAGGTCTTCATCGTTGACCAGCAGCAGTGCCGGCCGCGGCTTCCCCGCGGCGGCTTCCACCACCGTTTCGGTACCCTGAACATCTACCTCCAGGAGGTCCGTGCGCTCCAGCATCCCTGAACCAGCGACGTTGTAGAAGCCGAGTTTGAGCCGGTGCGGGCGCGGCTCCTGCCGGCCGGTCACGGGGTCCAGCGCGTCCTGCCGCAGCGTAAGCCGCGTCAGCACGCCGTCGTCCTCCTGGACCTCCGCCGCGAGGGTGGAAATGCCCGAGGTCTGCAGCCACTGCCGGGCCCACTCGCCCAGATCCCGGCCGGAGGCGGCGCTCAGGGCCTCTAGCAGGTCCGACAGCGAAGTGTTGCCGTAGGCGTGGTCCCGGAAATAGCGGCGTGAGCCTGCGGTGAAAGCCTCGAATCCGACATAGGCCACCAGCTGCTTGAGCACCGAGGCGCCCTTGGCGTACGTGATCCCGTCGAAGTTCTGCTTGGCTGCCTCCAGGTCGCCGATGTCCGCCACGATCGGATGGGTGGTGGGCAGCTGGTCCTGGACGTAGGCCCAGGCCTTGCGCCGGTTCGCGAACAGGATCCACGACCGGCCGCCCCAGCCGGTGGCCTCGGCGACGGCCAGGTGGCCCATGTAGTCCGCGAAGGATTCCTTCAGCCACAGGTCGTCCCACCAGCGCATGGTCACCAGATCGCCAAACCACATATGGGCCATCTCATGCAGAAGGGTGTTGGCCCGCTGCTGGTACTGGGTGTCGGTGGCGCGTGAGGTGTAGACATACGCCTCGGTGAAGGTGACCAGACCCGGATTCTCCATGGCGCCCAGGTTGTATTCGGGTACGAAAGCCTGGTCGTATTTGCCGAACGGGTACGGGTAGTCGAACAGGTCGTGGAAGAAGTCCAGCCCCGCTTTCGTGGTGCCGAAGATGCGGTCCGGGTCGAAGTGTTCGGCAAGCGAAGCGCGGCAGTAGGCGGCCAGCGGGACCTCAAGCGTGCTGCCATCCGCCAGGGCCCTGCTCCAGTGGTCCTGTTCCTTGTGGTAAGGGCCGGCCAGGATCGAGGTGATGTAGGTGGAAATCGGCGCGGTCGTGGCGAAGTCCCAGCGGCTGGCGGTGGGGTCGCTGGCCAGCGGAGTGCGGGACGCCAGGGCGCCATTGGAGGCCACCTCCCAGTCGGAGGGTGCCGTGACGTGGAAGCTGAACGGTGCCTTGAGGTCCGGCTGCTCAAAATTGGCGAAGACGCGGCGGGCATCGGCGGGTTCGTACTGTGTGTAGAGGTACGTCCGTCCATCTGCTGGGTCCACGAAGCGGTGCAGGCCCTCGCCGCTGCTCGAGTAGAGCGCCGCGGCGCTGACGGTCACCTGGTTGTCCTGGCCCAGCCCGCGCAGCCAGATCCGGGAGCCGTCGACGACGTCGGCCAGCACCTGGGTGCGTCCGTTGAGGATCACGGCGTGGACGGAACCGCCGATGAAATCCAAAAAGGTCTCGGCGCCGTCCTCGGCGGCCGTGAAGGTGATGATGCTCTGGGTGGTGAAGCCGGCAGCCGAAGGGTCGGGGGCGGTGCGCAGGTCCACCGAAACGTCGTAGCTTTGCACCCTGATCAGGGCCGAGCGGCGGGCCGCCTCATCACGTCGCAGGTTCGCATTGGAAGGGTTCTGATTGGGCACCTGACCATTCAACCACGCCGGCATGGTAGCCCACTCTCAGTTCGTCCGGGCATAATCCGCCGAACACAGGGTCACATCAGCTGGACGGCGGCGTAGGCCAGCGCGGCGATCAGCAGCCAGGCACACAGCGCCATCAGAGCTGCCCGCAGTCCGGTGTGCAGCAGCTGCCGGATCCGGACGGCCGACCCCAGCCCGAACAGCGCCGCCCCCAGGGCCAGGTCCTGCAGCAGGTTGCCCGCACCCTGGAGGCCGGGGGAGACCCAGCCCAGAGTGCGTACAGCGATCATCACCAGGAAGCCCAGCACGAACAGCGGAACCACCGGCGGAAACTTCTGGCCCGGGACGCCGACGCCGGAAGCAGGGCCGGTCCCCGCGGCCAGGGCGGCCGCCCGCCGCTGGCGCCGCCGCTCCAGCAGACCGGCGGTAGCCACCATGGGCGCCAGCAGCACCACCCGGGTGAGCTTGACGACGACGGCGGCACTGAGCGCGACGGCGCCGGCTGTCTGCGCGGTTGCCACTACCTGCCCGACGTCATGCACCGATGCCCCCACCCACTGGCCAAACGCCTGCGGTGCCAGCTGGAGCGGCCGCATCAGCAGCGGCAGGACGCCGATCGCCAGCGTCCCGCAGAGCGTCACCAGGGCCACCGGGAGCACCGTGTCCTGCTGGCGGGTACCCTTGACGGCACCCATCGCGCCGATGGCCGAGGCACCGCAGATGGAAAAGCCGGTGGCGATCAGCAACGGGGTATCCCCCTCGAGCCGGAACAGCTTGCCCAGCGCATAGGTCCCGGCGAAGCTGAGCAGCACCACCGCAACTACCAGCGCGGCGGTCTGCCAGCCCAGTCCGATTACATCGCCCAGGCTCAGTTTCAGGCCCAGCAGGACGATGCCGGCACGCATCAGGTGCTTGCCCGCGAACCCCAGGCCCGGACGGAGCCGGCCGGCGACCAGCCTGCCGATCCCCGGCAGGTTGGCCGCGAGGATGCCCAGGACGACGGCGGCGGTCATCGCCGGAAGCGCCGGCAGGACGGCATGGATGCCCAGCGCCGCCGCGACGGCAAAGGCGCAGGCCAGCAGGCCGGGACCGAGTTCCAGCAGCAGGCGGCGCAGGACGGCGGACCGGGAGTGGACCGTCGGACGCGGCTGTACCGGGAGCCGCGGCGCGGCGGAGGGAGGCATACTGTCCACTTTGCCCCACCCGTCCGGGGGAGGCCAAACTCCGTCCATCAACTGACCCGCAGTATGTGCACGAATACCCCCGCTTCCGTGCACATACTGCGGGGCAGATGCGACGGGGGAAGCGCCGTCGTCCTTACCAGGGGCTGGCCTGGTAGTCCTTCAGGAACACCCCGTACTGGTCCTCCCCAGCCTCGCCCATCACAATCGGGTCGTACACCCGGGCCGCGCCGTCCACCAGGTCCAGCGGTGCGTGGAAGCCCTCCTCGGCGAGCCGGACCTTGGTGTAGTGCGGCCGCTCGTCGGTGATCCAGCCGGTGTCCACGGCCGTCATCAGGATGCCGTCGGACTCGAGCATCTCGGCCGCGCTGGTGCGCGTCATCATATTCAGCGCGGCCTTGGCCATGTTGGTGTGCGGATGCCCGGGGCCCTTGTAGGCGCGGGAGAACTGGCCCTCCATCGCCGAAACGTTGACAATGTATTTCCGCCGGGCAGTGGAGCGGCGCATCGCAGGACGCAGCCGGGAGACCAGCAGGAACGGCGCAGTGACGTTGCACAGCTGCACTTCCAGCATCTCCAGCGGATCAACCTGGTCCACCACCTGCGTCCAGCTGTTGACCGCCGCGAGGTCCGGAACCAGGCCGCCGGCGTCGATCGCCGTCCCGGCCCCGATGCGCTCCAGCGAGGCCGAGCCCATGGACAGGGCCAGGGCGGCCACCTCGTCGCCGGCCAGCACCGGATGGCTGGCGATCTGGCTGGCCAGCGCCAGCGGATGCTTGTCGTGGGCATGGCCGAAGGTCACCAGTTCCGGCATCGGCCGGTCCTGCGGCAGCGGCTCCAGCTCGGCGTCCACCAGGGGCTTATAGGCGTTGCCGGAGCGGCGGACGGTCTGGGCGGCGTTATTGATGATGATGTCCAGCGGCCCCGCCTCGTTCAACGAGTCCGTCAGCGCCACCACCTGGGAGGGGTCGCGCAGGTCGATGCCGACGATCCGCAGCCGGTGCAGCCAATCCGCACTGTCCTCCATGGCAGCGAAGCGTCTGGCCGCATCCTTGGGGAAACGGGTGGTGATGGTGGTGTGCGCACCGTCGCGCAGCAGCCGCAGCGCGATGTACATGCCGATCTTGGCCCGGCCGCCGGTCAGCAGCGCCCGGCGTCCGGTCAGGTCCGTCCGGGCGTCGCGCTTGGCATGACTGAACGCCGCGCATTCCGGACACAGCTGGTGGTAGAAGGCATCCACCAGCGTGTAGTGCTGCTTGCAGATGTAGCACGGCCGGGAGCGCAGCAAGGTTCCCGCGCTGCCGCCGGTGGCAGAGGCCTTCAGCTTGTTGCCCCGGGTCTCGTCGTCAATCCGGTCCGGAGCCGCCGTCGCGGTCAGGGCCAGCACGGCGCGGTCCGCGGAATTCACCGCGTCCCGCTTGGTGGTCCGGCGGTGCCGCTTGACCGCCTTGAACATCTT
>DATIMB010000361.1:0-4748 GCA_035475875.1 Micrococcaceae bacterium | reverse complement strand
CTCGCCGAGCTGCCACAGCGACAGCGCGGAGCAGCCGGCGGCCCCGGCCCAGAGCAGCCAGGGGCCGGCCGGCTGGTCTGCGAGCAGCTGGACGGCCCCGGAGGGATCCGCCTCCCCCTTGCCGCCGAAGGCGATGCCCAGCGCTATAGCGCCGATCAGGATGTGCACCAGCCCGGTCACGGCGAATCCGAACCGGGCTGCCACGTCCAGGACCGGGCTGTTGGCCATGCCTTCGGCCGTGTCAGCGGCGGACTCCAAGGCACCCGGCCGGTCCTCGCCTGCGGGTTCGGCGGATCGACGGGACATGCACAGAAACTGTACATGGCTTCCACTGCGTCCAAGGGGCTAGCGGGTTGGGATTGGCGTGCTAGCGGCCAAAGGGCCGGGCCTTTAACCAACAGCAGGCCAGAAGCTCAACGCTTCTGGCCTGCTGTATCTGGTAGCGGTGGGGAGGCTCGATCTCCCGACCTCACGATTATGAGTCGTGCGCTCTAACCAACTGAGCTACACCGCCATAAATGGATCAGGCCCATGCGAATCCGGCCAAAACCGTCTTGACACGGGCCCTTCCATTGAGAGCCCCCCACCGGAATCGATCCGGTGACCTCGTTCTTACCAAGAACGCGCTCTACCACTGAGCTAGGGGGGCAACGAGAGAATACTTTACCAGCGGATTCGGCTGGCGTGAAATCGGCCGGCGACGGCGGCTCCCGGACCTGTCGAAGGCGCTTAAAAGGCCAGGTCCCGGCACCCTCTCGGATTCCGGGACCTGGCCTCAGTAGGCTGTTACCACTTGGCCTTGCGGCCGAAGTCGCTGCCGCCGGCGGAGGCACCCTGGCGCGGCTTACGGTCGGCGTAGCCGCCGTGGCCCTGGCCGGCGGCGCGGTCGCCGTCGCGCTTGAAGCCGCCCTGGTGACCGCGGTCGCCGTCGAACTTCTTCTTGAAGCCGCCCTGGCCGCGGTCGTTGCGCTCGTAGCTGCCGCCACCGGAGCGGCCCTTGTAGCCGCCACCGCCGCCGGTGCTGGCGGGCCGGCGTCCGTTGTCCAGCTCAAGGTGGATCAGTTCGCCCCCGATCCGGGTCTTGGACAGCGCGCGAAGCTGCTCGCTGCTCAGGTCCGCGGGCAGTTCCACCAGCGAATGGTCGGCGCGGATGTCGATGCCGCCGATCTGTCCGGAGGACAGGCCGCCCTCGTTGGCGATCGCACCGACAATGGAGCCGGGCATCACGCGCTGGCGCCGGCCAACGGCAATCCGGTAGGTGGCATTGCCCTCGGTCAGCGCCCGGGTCGGGCCGCGGGAACCGAAGCCGTCCTTGGCGCGCTCGCGCTTCTGGTATTCCGGCGCCGCCGGCAGGTCCTTGACCAGCAGCGGCTGCCCGCCCTGGGCCATGACGGCCAGCGCTGCGGCGATCTCCGCGGCGGGAACGTCATGCTCTTCCTCGTAGTTGGCGATCAGGTCGCGGAACTTCGAAACGTCCTCGGACTCGAGGGTCTCGGTGATCCGGTCCGCGAACTTGCCCAGCCGCAGGCTGTTGATGGTCTCGGCGCTGGGCAGGTGCATCTGCTCCACCGGCTGGCGGGTGGCCTTCTCGATGGAGCGCAGCAGGTACTTCTCCCGCGGGGTCATGAACAGGATTGCGTCGCCGCTGCGCCCGGCCCGACCGGTGCGGCCGATGCGGTGCACGTAGGACTCGGTGTCGTGCGGGATGTCGTAGTTGATGACGTGGCTGATCCGCTCCACGTCCAGGCCGCGGGCGGCCACGTCCGTGGCAACCAGGATGTCGAATTTACCGTCGCGCAGGCCCTCGATGGTGCGTTCGCGCTGCTGCTGCGGGATGTCGCCGTTGATGGCGGCGGCCTGGAAGCCGCGGGACTTCAGCTTGTCCGCCAGCTCCTCGGTGGCCATCTTGGTGCGTACGAAGGCGATAACGCCGTCGAACTCCTCGACCTCCAGCACACGGGTCAGCGCGTCCAGCTTGTGCGGGCCCATGACCTGCAGATAGCGCTGGCGGGTGTTGGCGCCGGTGGTGGTCTTGGACTTGACGGTGATTTCCGCCGGGTTGTTCAGGTACTGCTTGGAGATCCGGCGGATCTGCGACGGCATGGTGGCGGAGAACAGCGCCACCTGCTTCTCCTTGGGCGTCTGCGCAAGGATCTGCTCGACGTCCTCGGCGAAGCCCATCCGGAGCATCTCGTCGGCCTCGTCCAGGACCAGGTACTGCAGGTCGGAGAGGTTCAGCGAGCCCTTGGAGAGGTGGTCGATGACGCGTCCGGGGGTTCCGACTACGACCTGCGCACCGCGGCGCAGGCCGGCCAGCTGCGGGCCGTAGGCGGAGCCGCCGTAGACCGGCAGCACGGTGAAGTTGTCCATGTGCGCGGCGTAGGAGGAGAAGGCCTCCGCCACCTGCAGCGCCAGCTCGCGGGTCGGTGCCAGCACCAGGATCTGGGTGTTCTTGGTGGGGCCGTTGAGGTCCATCAGCTCGGCCATCCGGGACAGTGCGGGGACGGCGAAGGCTGCGGTCTTACCGGTGCCGGTCTGGGCCAGCCCGACGACGTCGCGGCCTTCCAGCAGCAGCGGAATGGTGGCGGCCTGGATGGGGGACGGCTTTTCGTAGCCGACGTCCCTCAGGGCGGCCAGGACGCGGCCGTCGATGCCGAGGTCGGAGAAGAGGACTTCGTGGTCCTCGTTCTTCGGTGTGTCGGCGCTGGTCGGGGCGGTGTCCTGGGGTGCGCTCTGGGGCGCGGCGTTCTCGGCTGCGGCGTTCTCGGCTGCGGCGTCGGGCATGGTTTCGGTCATGTTTTCAGGCATGGGGAAGAGTCCTCATTCATAGGGCCAGGCGGCACGGGGCCGCACATTACAAAGAAATCCAGCCGCTCTAACCATCCCGTGGCAGGACCTCTCGCCATAGCTGCATGCCGTTTTCACGGCCATGGGCACCAGCGGTTGCTGGTAGCCGTATGGCGTTTTCTTTGTCGGCGATCCCCTATGAACATGCCCGCGCTGTTGCTTACCTGGTTGGCGGGACCCATACACTACGACTCCTGCCTCAAAAATTGGGCAGGAAGATAAAGGAGATTCCGAAAGTGGGGGATACATCAAGTGTACGGCATGGAACCAGCCCGCGCCTACCAAAGCCGGCGGCCCGGTCCGTGAACTGCCCCACACCCCGACCCGTTGAGTGTGGACATCTGCCCCTATCCGTGGAAATTTAGGGGCAGATCTCCACACTCAACGGGCCAGCGGACGCGCGGCTGACGACTCGCGGCGGAGGGTTTTCTCGAAGAAGGGCCAGTATTCGGGGGCAAGCCGGAGTTCGCCGGAATCGTGCAGGCGCTGCAGGAGCCTGACGTCTTCGGGATCGCGTCGGCTGAAGAACCGGCCGACGGTGACGGGATGCTCCGGCCGGTGGATCACGCGGATCGCGTCTCCGGCGCTGACCTCGCCCAGGTTCAGCACCCGGAGGTAGGTGCCGATGCGGCCCGCTTTGGTAAACCGTTTCACCCATTGCGGCTCGCCCATCCGCCGCTGGAAGGTGGCGCAGGGCGTGCGCGGCATGGTGACCTCGACGACGACGTCGGCACCGATCCGCCAACGTTCCCCGATCACCGCTCCGGTAGTCTGGATCCCGGCCGTCCGCAGGTTCTCGCCGAACAGACCGGGCGTGATGGTGCGGCCCAGCTTGGCGGCCCAAAAATCGGCGTCCTCCTGCGAATAGGCATAGAGCGCCTTGTCCGCTCCGCCGTGGTGCTGCCGGTCCGCCTGGATGTCTGCCTTCAGCCCCAGAGCATGCACGTCGACAGGGTCATCCACGGCCCGCTTGTCGATGGCGGTCACGCCGACCGTGCTTTCATCCGGACGGAGCCCGTGGACCCGGCACACGGCCAGCAGCGTTCCCTCGCTCACAGCACGGTCCCCTTGTTCAAACCCGATGTCCTTTCTTACTCACGCTACTGCCTTCTCCCCTTGCCTCCGGCCCGCCCCTATCCCCCGTTATCCCTCATTGCGGCGGGAGGCCGGGAGCCCGGTCAGGCGGAGAAGCCGCCGTCGGCCTTGATCAGCTGGCCGCTGACCCACCGCCCCGCCGGTGAGAGCAGGAAGGCGACAGTTCCGGCCACATCGGCTGGCGTGCCCAACCGACCGCCGGGTTGACGTTCCGCCATCGCCGTTCGGTGGCCGTCGTCCATCCAGCCGGTGTCCACCGGTCCGGGGTTGAGCGCGTTGGAGCTGATGCGCAGGGGCCCCAGCTCCCGGGCGGCGGCGATCACGATGCGGTCCAGAGCACCTTTGGAGGCGCCGTACGGCAGGTTGAAGGCGGTGTGGTCACTGGTCAGCGCAACTATGGCGCCGCCGTCGTCGTCCACCTGCCGGGCGAAAGCCGCGATCAGCTGCCAGCTGGCGCGGGTGTTGACGGCGAAATGCCTGTCGAAGCTCTCCAGTGAGGTGTCCAGGATGGACGAATCCGTCGATTCGCAGTGCGAGAGCACCAGCCCGGCCAGCCGCCCTGCCTCGGCAGGAATCCCCGACATCAGCCGGTCCACCGCGGCCGGATCCTCGAAGTCGGCCGGAAAGGCCCAGACCCGGCTGCCCGCCGCCTCCAGCTCAGTGGTGAGGATGCCGACGTCGTCCGGCTGGACGCCCCAGGGCATGCGGGCATCGTAGGCCTGCCAGTAGGTGAGCACCAGGTCCCAGCCGTCGGCTGCGAGCCGGCGGGCAATGCCGGCACCGATGCCCACCGTCCGTCCGACCCC
>DATIMB010000360.1:0-4798 GCA_035475875.1 Micrococcaceae bacterium | reverse complement strand
CCCGGCCTTGGCTGTGAAGACTCCGCCGTTGGGCAGTGCCTGCTGTCCGCCTGTGCCGTAAACCCTGACCTGGACCACCGCGTCGGTCCCGCCGGGGAGGGCGACCTGCAGGGCGGAGACGGCGTCCTGGTACCCGCTTTGACCGGACAGTGTGCCGGCCAGCGCGGGATCCTGGACCTCGACGCCAGTGACGCCCTGGCGGAGGGCGGGAGCCGCAACGGGTTGGAGGATCTCAACCCCGCCCGGGGTAAGCCCGCGCAGCACGGATTGCTGAATGGTTGCGGCGACCGGACCGCCGGTGCTCTTGAGTCGGACGGCCAGATTCTGCTGGCCGGAGGCCAGGCCTGCCAGCACGATGGAGCGGGTGCTCCCCGCCGGAACCAGCAGGCCGCGGGCGCCGGCGGCCTGGATGGGTCCCTTGTCGCCAAAGAGATCCAGGTTGATGGTGGCTGCGGTGGCGGAGCTGTTGGCAATATCCAGGATGGCTGTCCGGCCCACCGTGGTGCTGGCACCGAGCAGCCACATGTCATTGGACGGGGTCTGGCAGTTGGCGGCGGCCAGGCCCTGCAGATCCCCGTCATCGGCCCGAAACGTCATCATCGCATTGACCGAGGTGCGGGTTCCGGCCAGCGGGTCAGCCCGCAGCACCGAGGGCCCGGACACGGACTGGGACGGCAATACCACCGCCTTCCGGTTCTCCGCCACGCCTTGGGCGCCCTGGCCGGAGGCCGGGACCGCCGACGACGGGCCGGCGTTGGCATTGGCAGGCGGAGCCGAAGCCAAGGTGGCCAGCACGCCGTCCTGGCCCAGCCCGGAGAGGGTGCTGCCGGGCAGTTGGCCACCGGGAGCGCTCAGGAGCAGGGCGCTGACCGCCGATCTGGCGCTGCTGGAGGCCGGCGAAAACTGGGGATCCGTTCCTACGTCCGAGCCCTCGAGCAACCGTGCGGGGCCAGGGCAATTGCCTACCGTCTGGCCGGCGGGTAGCGGTGCCGGCGGAAGCTCCACCTTCCTGGCTGCGGAAGTGGCTGGGACGGCCGTTCCCGCTGCGACGGCAGCGGCCACCAGCACGGCGGTGGCGACGCCGGCAAACAGGCTGGTGGTGCCACGACGGGGCCGGCCAGCCCGTGTACGGCGTGCCCCGGCAGGGCCCGGAGGGACAGGGCTTCCCGGTCCGACAGGCCTTCCCGGTCGGCCGCGTGGGTCGTCAGGCTTCCCTGCGTTGTTGTCGGAAGCGGTTTCCTCAGCCATGTGTTCCTGCCATCTCAGGTGTTTCGGCGGGCACGGTCCGTGCCAGCGGCACCTCCGCCGTTCCGGCTTCTGACGTTTGCGGCTGCATTTGGGCCGGCGGCGTCCGGCGCCCGTTTACCGTCACCTTCCGGCGCCGGCGGGCCGGCATCGGAATGGCCAGCAGCACGGTAAGCCCCAGCACCACTATCTGGACGGCATTCCAGAACGGGGCCCAGGGCTGTCGGTAATTGACGTGGACATTGCCGCCGCCGGCAGGCAGGGTGAAGGCCTGCGACCAGCCGGCGGAGACGGAAGTCAGCTTCTTGCCGTCGATGGAGGCGCTCCACCCGTCGTCGGCCCGTTCGGCCAGCACCAATAGCCGGCCCTCGGGTCCGGCCGGAACCGCCGCGTCCACGCCACTCTGCCCGGAGGGAAGGTAGGCAAGGATGGCGCCGGAAGCATCCACGATGCGGGCGCGGGAACCGACCTCGGGCACCTGGCCGTTCCGGACGGCTTCCGGAGTCACGCGCCAGAGCCAGCCGGCTTCGGTGGGGCCAACCGTCGCCAGCCCTGGTACCGCTTCAATCTGGCTGGCCATCAGTTCGGCCCGGGTGTCGCCCTGCTGCAGGACGACGAAGCCCACACCGAGCTGGGACAGGTCCGGGCGCGGGTCCACGCCGGTGCCGGCGATGATGGTGGCGACGGCCCGGCGGATGGCCGTGGTGGCACCATCGTCCGGAGCCAGCGCTTCGGCACCGGGGGCACCGGTGATCTGATGGGCGGCAGCGATGGTGGACAGCGAGTCCAGGGTGGTGCCCGCTCCGCGCATCAGCGCAGCGCTGACGGTGCCGTCCGCATTCATGCCGATCACCAGGGTACGGGTCTGCTCCGGACCGTTGCCCCGGTCCGTCGCCGTGGCCGGCAAGGTGTGGCCGGTGCTGGGCCGGATCAGCGCCGGCAGTCCGTACTGGCCCGAGGCCTGTGCCGGGCTTGCAGCGACTTCATCTGCTGTGGCTGCAGCCGTTGAGCTGGTTGCACCCGGGTCCGTGGCGGTGTCCTGACCGGCTGCCAGGCCCGTGTCCTGGCCGCCGGTGCTCTGCGCCTGCCCGGTGTGCTGGAGCAGGTTTCCGGCGGTCCACAGCGAGAGGCTGGCCACCGGGGAGATCAGCAGCAGAACGGAAACCGTTGTGGCCGTAACCCGGGCGGCTCTGTTATGCGCAGGGCCACGTTGCCGGGCCCGCAGCACCAGGGCGTCCAGGCCCAGAACCGCAGCTCCGAGCAGGGCAAAGGCCGTTACGGAGACACTGGGTCCGCTGAACGGGGTGACCAGCGAGGAGCCGCCAAGTGCAGTTGCCACGGCACCGCTGGCGTACCCCATGGCCAGCGATAGCAACGCGACCAACCACAGACTGCGGACCAGGCCGGGGCGGCGGCCGGAGAACAGCAGCCCGGTCAGCGCCAGCAACAGCACCGGGGCGCCCACGACGAACATGGCAGCCAGCGCCCAGGGGAAGCCGCCGGGCGGGAACCAGGGCAGAGCGTTGATCCCGGCATCGGCCGAAATGCTCACCGGCTGCCCCAGCAGCTGCTGCCAGAGCGGGGCGTTGATATAGGCCAGGGGTACGCCGGGGTCGGCCAGAAGGGCCCGCGGATTCGGCAGGGCGGAGAGCACAAACGGCACAAACAGCGCGGCACTGGGCAAAAGAGCCCACCATAACGTCCGTCCACGACGGCCCAACAGGACGGTGGCCAGCACCACGACGATGACGGCGGGTATCAGCAGGACGGGTGCGGCGGCCGCAGCCGCGGCCAGGCCCAGGCCCGCTGCCGCTGCCGCCGTCCAGGACGGCGTTCCGCCACTGCCCGGGCGGCCGGACGCAAGCGGCAATGCCAGCGATGAGCGCCTGCCCGCGCCGGGAACCGAACGCCCGTGGCCCGACGAGGGGTCGGCCGCTCCCCTTTCGACCGCGCCACCCACGGCACGGACAAAACCAAGGGCCACCCACGGAATCAGCAGGTGCGCCAGCAACGCGCCCAGACGTCCCTGTCCCAAGGCGACCTGCAGTGCGGGTGCCGCGGCCCATACCAGCGCAGCCAGAAAGCGCGGCCACCGCAACCTGGTCAGGGCCCCGGAGGCAAACCAGGCTCCGAACCCGGCAAGCGGAAGGGCCAGCACCAGCAGCCAGAGGACCGCCGTCGAGCCGTGGGAGAACCCTGCAGCTGCCAGCAGCCAGAGAACGTAGCCGAAGGGATCCCCGTGGCCGGGAAGGCCGGCGCCGACGCCAACCCACCAGGTGGAGGCATTGTTCCAGATTTGGCCGAGCGTGTCCGAGAGCGGCAGCAGTGCACCGCCGGCCACCGCCGGGGCACCCAACAGCCGAAAAAGGGACAACAGCGCCGCCAGCAGCAGCAGTCCTGCGGAGGCCAGTGCCCCGGTGCCGGACCAAAGCCGGTTGGCGGTGGCCAGGGACGCAAAGTCATCAGCCGCATCCCCGCTCGGCACCAGATCGGGAGAAGCGTCCACGCCGGTTCCGTCGCCGACCACGTTCCCTGCCTGCGATTCCAGCAGGGAGCGGCGGTACGCCCAGACCTCCCGGCGCCGGGTTTGCAGGCCTTTCATGACCGAACGTGACAGCCGGCGGGTGCGTGCTGCGGCGGAACGGCCGCGCAGCACCGCCAGGGGGCGCAGCAGTGCCGCGCAGCTGGCCAGGAACTGGCGCAACCCGTGGCCGGGATCCTTGAGGACAATCCCGGCAACGAGGCGGAAAAGTCCACCCAGCAAGGCCCCCATGGCCAGGAACGGAACCTGCCACCAGGGCGCGTGCTTAAGCCGGAGATGGACTTCAGCCTTGCGGGCAGAGGTCACGGTGGCCAGGCCTGCCGGCCGGTGGGCGACATGGAACATTCTGGCCTTCGGCACGACGACGACGCGGTGTCCGGCCAGCCGGCTGCGCCAGCAGAAGTCGACGTCGTCGCCCGTTCCGGGCAGGGCGGGATCGAAGCCTCCCAGCTGGTCCCAGACATCACGGCGGATAAGCATTCCGGCTGAGTTCACCGCCACAACGTCGCTGCGACCGTCATACTGGCCCTGGTCCTGCTCGTCATGGTCGATCAGGGTCAGCCGCTCCGCCCAGCGGCTGGTGGAAAGTCCGACGTCGACCAGCTTGCGCGGCTCATACCAGTCCAGCTGTTTACAGCCCGCCACCGTTACCGAGGGCGCCCGCTCAACCGCCTTGAGAAGTTCAGCCAGCGCATCAGGGGCGGGGGCGGCGTCGTCGTGCAGCAGCCAGAGCCATTCCTGGTCCGCCATCGACCGCCCGCCCGGTGCCAGCTGATCCACCACGGCCTTCACCGCGGCGCCGAAACCGCCGCGGGCCGGTGCATGGGCAATGACGCTTCCGGCACCCAGAACGCGTTCCAAGAGCGTCAAGGACTCATCGGTGGAGCCGGTATCGGCCGCCAGGACGGCGTCCGCAGGACGGGTTTGGGCCGCGAGGGCCGCCATTACTCGAGGGAGGAAACTGCCGCCGTTGTGGGCTACGACGACGGCTGTGACCTTTACTGCTTCAGG
>DATIMB010000359.1:0-2207 GCA_035475875.1 Micrococcaceae bacterium | reverse complement strand
TCCTCGATGGCGACCGCTATCGCCCTGGGTGGGGAGGGCCAGTGGCTGCTGGCGCTGCCGGCGCACTATGTGGCCGGCATCCAGGTGCTGGTCCGCTCGCTCTTCGCCGGGACCCGGCCCGTGCTGATGGACCGTTCCGGCAGCTTCAACGTGGAGGCCTTCACCGCGGCCGCCGTGCAGATGACCGACGCCGTGCGCTACGTCTCGCTGGTTCCGACGCAGCTGCAGCGGCTGCTGGAGCGTCCCATGCCGGAGACGCTGGCCGTGCTGCGCCGCTTCAACGCCATCCTGCTGGGCGGCGCCCCGGCCGGTCCGGCATTGCTGGACACCGCCCGTGATGCCGGCGTCCGGGTGGTCACCAGCTACGGGATGAGCGAGACCTGCGGAGGCTGCGTGTACGACGGCGTTCCGCTGGAAGGCGTCCGGGTCGCCATCCGCGCGGGCCGGATCTGGCTGGGCGGCGACGTGGTGGCCTCCGGATACCGCCATGCACCGGCGCTGACCAGCGCGAGTTTTTCCGTGGCGGAATCTATGCCGGGTAACGGGCAGGGCCCCGGGCCGGCCTCCGGGCACGGCCTGGTCCGCTGGTACAAAACGGAGGACGCCGGCGAGCTATCCGCAGACGGAAAGCTCACAGTGACCGGCCGGATCGACGACGTCATCATCACCGGCGGCCTGAAGGTCTCCGCGAACATGGTGGCGGAGCAGCTCAAACTCGTTCGCGGCGTCCGCGACGCCTTCGTGCTGGGACTGCCCGACCGGGAATGGGGCCAGCGCGTCGCCGCCGCCGTCGTCGGCAATTGCTCCCGTGAGGAACTGGGCGGGGAGGCGCAAGCCCTGCTGCCTGCCTGGGCCGTCCCCAAGACCATCCTGTTCGTACCCGAAATCCCGATGCTGCCCACCGGGAAACCGGACCGGCTGGCGTTGAAGCAGATGCTTGATAAGGAGTTGAACCGTGGCCACAGCCGGTCAATGGATTGAAGGGGCGCGCCTACGCACCCTGCCGATGGCGCTCGCCCCGGTCATCATCGGCACCGCCGCAGCCTACGACCTGCACGCCTTCCGACCGCTGAACGCCGTGCTGGCCGCCGTCGTCGCGCTGCTGCTGCAGGTGGGCGTGAATTATGCCAACGACTACTCGGACGGCATCCGCGGCACCGATGACGCCCGCGTTGGCCCGCTGCGGCTGGTTGGTTCCGGCGCCGCCGCACCCGGCCAGGTTAAGCGCGCGGCCTTCGCGGCCTTCGGGCTGGCGATGCTGGCCGGGCTGGCGCTGGTGCTGCTGACCCAGACATGGTGGCTGCTGCTGCTCGGCGCCGCCTGCGTCCTGGCCGCGTGGGGCTACACCGGAGGCAAGAACCCGTACGGCTACCGCGGCCTGGGCGATGTGTTCGTGTTTGTTTTCTTTGGCCTGGTGGCGACGCTGGGGACCACCTACACACAGGCCGGCCAGCTGAGCGTGCCCGCCGTGCTGGGCGCGGTTGGCACCGGCCTGATTGCCGTGGCCCTGCTGATGGCCAACAACGTCCGGGACATTCCCACCGATGCGGCGGTGGGAAAACGGACCCTCGCGGTGCGGCTCGGCGACAGGTACGCCCGGCTGAGCTACGTGCTGATGCTGGCGGTGGCACTGCTGCTGGTGCTGGTCGTCGCCGGGCAGAAGCCCTGGATCCTGCTGGTGCTGGTGCTGATTCCCGCCTGCGTGATGCCCGGCCGGCTGATGCTGGCGGGGGGCCAGCGCAATGCCCTGATCCCGGTGCTCAAGCAGACCGGGCTGATCAATCTGGGCTACAGCATCCTGTTCGCAGCCGGGCTGGTGCTCTCCCGCGGCTGGTAGCGCTCTGGCCAGTCCAGGACGGTCAGTCCGGAAAGGTCAGTCCAGGAAGTCCTTGGGAATCTGGCCGGCGGCCGGTGCGGGATGGCTGCCGCCCTGCTGCTGTCCATCCCTGCCGGCCGCCCCGGGCTGCGTCTTCGGTCGCACATCAGAGTTCACGACGACGTCCGGATGGGCCTCGACCAGGGAATCCTCCGCGTCTGCGTCGGCCAACTCGGTGCTGGTGCGGATCGGTTTGGCCTTGCCGGAGAAGCGGTTACGCATCTGTTCGGTGGCTGCATCACGCTGTTTACGGAAAAAGAGGTAGCTGATGCAGAAGGCGATCACGGCCGCGAACAGCGCAGAGAAGATCAGACCGACGCCCAGCAGGACA
>DATIMB010000358.1:0-2658 GCA_035475875.1 Micrococcaceae bacterium | reverse complement strand
CTGCCGTCAGGTCCCGGCATGGCAAAGGTACCGGCCAGACCGTTGGCGTAGGCGCTCAGCCGGCTGTCCAGCACGATGGTTGCCTCCGGGGTGGTGACCGACTCCTCCTGGCGGACCATCAGCTGGCCGTGCCGGGCGGTGGCGGGCCAGTGCACCCGGCGCATCGGGTCCCCGTGCCGGTATTCGCGCGTCATCACGTCGTCGTCGCTGGGGTTGGCGCGCTGCCGGGTGGCCGTGATCCCGTCGTTGCCGCGGGCACCGGTCAGGGTGGTGTCCGGAAGTTCGACGGCGGCCGGCGTGACCGTGAGCAGGTCCGATCCGTCCAGCTGATGGCGGTGCGTGCTCAGCCCGAAGGGATCGCTGAATTCGGCCGTTACCGGGCCGATCCGGAACTGCCCCCGCTTGGCCGACCGCAGATGGTAGACGTACCGGCTTAGCCCGGCCGCCGTCGTCGTCCTGGCCGGGTAAAAAAACTGGGGCGGCTCGCCGAACCGGGGCGGCAGCTGCTCCTCCATGCTCACCCGGCCGCCGGGAAAGCCGGAGCCGCCCACAGCCAGGTTCACCGTCGTCGTCGACTCTGTCTGCACCGAGGCGGGGGAGAACTCCCGGTAGACCGCGAAGCTCGGCTTGAGCCAGCGGATTCCGAGCACCGCAATCAGCGGCAGCGCGATGAGGAACACCCCCAGGGCCAGCAGGTCGCGCCGGCCCATCACCTGGGCCAGCAGCAGGGCAAAGACCCCCGCGCCAACCATGCCCCAACCGCGGGGCCGCAGGAAGCGGTGCGGGAACCAGCTGAAGTCCACGGCCGCTAGCCCCTCGCAGCGGGCCTGCGCCCGGAATCCTGGTTGACCGGGAGCCTGGCCAGCAGTCCGGCAATGATGCTCGACGGTGTCTCGCCGGAACTGGCGGCCTTCCGGTCCGGAATGATCCGGTGTGCCAGCACCGCGTCCGCCACCGCCACCACGTCGTCCGGAAGCACATAATCGCGCCCGCGCAGTGCGGCGTAGGCCTTGGCCCCGCGGAGCAGCTGCAAAAGCGCCCGCGGGCTGGCGCCCAGGCGCAGCAGAGGACTCTCCCGGGTTGCCCGGCCCAGTGCCACGGTGTACTCCTTGACCGCCGGGGACACGTAGATTGCGTGCACCGCGCTGATCATCGCCTCGACGTCCGCCGCGGAGGCCACCGCCGCCACACCCTCCAGGGGGGAGACGGACTGATGGGTCTGCAGCATTTCCATCTCCGCGGCCGCGTCAGGGTAGCCCATCGAAATCCTGGCCATGAAGCGGTCCCGCTGGGCCTCCGGCAGCGGGTAGGTGCCCTCCATCTCGATGGGGTTCTGCGTTGCCACCACCATGAAGGGCTCCGCGAGCCGGTAGGAGGTGCCGTCCACGGTGACCTGGTGCTCCTCCATGCATTCCAGCAGTGCGGACTGGGTCTTGGCGGAGGCACGGTTGATCTCATCGCCGATCACGATGTTGGCAAACACGGCGCCGGGCCGGAATTCGAATCGTTGCGTGGACTGGTTGTAGATGGATACGCCCGTGACGTCGGAGGGCAGCAGGTCAGGAGTGAACTGGATCCGGCTGACCGAGCAGTCGATGGTGCGGGCCAGCGTCTTGGCCAGCATGGTCTTGCCCACCCCGGGGACGTCCTCCACCAGCAGATGCCCCTGCGCCAGCATCACCGTCAGGGCCAGCTCGGCCGCCTCGGCCTTGCCGTCGATCACGGTGTTGATGGCCGCCAGGATCCGCCGGCTGGTGTCATGGAACTGTGCCGGGGACATTGGCTCCGCGGGCTGGTGCTTGATCGGCACATGGTTGCCGGCCCCGGGGTTGGCTGCCGGATGCCCGAAGTCGCCGTGGACCAGTATTCGGTTCTCAGAATCCATCGGAAGCCTTTCGGGCGTGCCAGCGTGGCCGTGGGCCGTCGTGGACGCTCCGTGGGCCATTAATTTGTCTGTGACCCACGTTACTAGCGCACCGGGGATCGACCAAGGCCGCCCGGTGACCCCAGCCGCCGTCCGGATTTGCATTCCACAACAGATGGCGGTGCCGCTGTGACAGGAGTAGCCGCCTGGGACCGTTATGGGCACCCGCTCGGGTGCTATCTGTTCCGGCGTGTAACTGCGGGCCGCGCCGGGGCTGTCCACTGCCCGGCGGATAGTATTCCCCCGCCGACTGAAGCTCATAGCCCCGCCTGAAAGGGTGTCAGCCGGCTGGCTAAAGTTGATAGCTATGTGCACCGATCGGATTCCCCGTCCCTACCGTTCCAATGCCGGGCAGGAGAATGCGACGGATCCGGCTACCGGAACGGACCTCGGAGCCCCTGGACCGGCTGCCGGAAACCACGGACCCACCGGAGCCCCTGGACCGGCTGCCGGAAACCACGGACCCACCGGAACCCTTGGAGCAGCTGCCGGAACCCCCGGATCCGCCGGAACCCCCGCCCGCTCCGGCGTGCGCAGCAGCAAAGACGACGGCGGGCGGCGCCGGAACCTGGACTACCCGCCGGCACCCGAGCCGCTGCCGGTGCCGGTGATGGACAACCACACCCATCTGGACTTCCACGACGGGCTGGTGCGGGTCGCCGTGGCCGATGCGCTGGATGCGGCTGAGGCCGTGGGAGTAAAGGGTGCTGTCCAGGTCGGCACAGACCTGGAGT
>DATIMB010000357.1:0-10861 GCA_035475875.1 Micrococcaceae bacterium | reverse complement strand
GTGCGTTCCATGGTGACCAGTGCCGAGCCGACTCCGGTTTCAAGCAACGGGGCCTGGTAGTCGTTGGCGATCATGGCCCCGATCCGCTGCGAAGCCAGCCGGAAGTTGACGCCGGCGGCGCGTAGGATGCCGTACAGCCCTTGGACCAGGAGGGTGTCTTCCTCGATGGCGGTGATGTCATCCCGTACCCAGTTTTCCATCAGGGCCAGCGGTTTTCCGCCGACCTTCCGGAGCCGGGTGAAGTGGTAAACCTTGGCGGCCGCCGGCAGTTGCAGAGCTTCCCGGGTGGCCTCATCCGCCTCGACGTGCGAGAAGCTCAAGACCTCGGTGCTGGGCTTGCTGCCGCTGCGGCTCAGATCGTCGAACAAACTGGAGAGCTCCAGCGGGCGGCGGACCTGGCTGGAGACCACTTGGGTGCCGACGCCTCGCTTGCGCACCAGCAGCCCGGCACGGACCAGCTCGTCCATCGCCTTGCGCATTGTGGGGCGCGAGAGATTGAGCTGCGCCGCCAGATCGATCTCGTTGTCCAGCCGGCTGCCGGGCTCCAGCAGTCCGCTGTGGATGGCAGCTTCGATTCCCTGGACGATCTGGTGGTACAGCGGAACCGGAGAGGAGCGGTCGATGCTGAGATTGAGCTGATTCGCCACGGGATTCTTCCTTGTGCTCTTGCCTCACGAGCTGGTACCTGCATGTGTTTCCATCCGAACTATGTTCGCTTGATAGGACATGCTTTCTTTGCTTGATCATAACAGCTGATGCCCGCCCGTCAATCACCCTCATGTCCCTTAGCTGGGGGGTGGCGGCCCCGGGGCAGGGTCTCGTAAAAGTGTTACGTGTCAACATACTGATGTCAGGACAAAGTCTTGACAATTGTGAGATGAATCACCATGCTCTCTGTAAGGCGCTTTTCACCCCTGGGCATGGCCGTTTTGGGACTGTCCCGCAATCGAAGGAGATTTACCGTGAAGAAATTTTCCTGGCGCACCGTGGCCCTAACCGCCGTGGTCGTCCCGATGCTGGCGCTTAGCGCCTGCTCCTCGCAGGGCGGACGGGCCCCTGAGACCGCCAATGCGGCCGGTGGCCAGGTGGCCGGTACGCCGAAAATCAAAATTGCGATGATCACCCATGCTGCTCCTGGCGATACATTTTGGGATATCGTCCGCAAGGGCGCCCAGGAGGCGGCGGCGAAAGACAACGCCGACCTGTTGTACACCTCGGATCCCGACGGCGGACGACAGGCCCAGCTGGTGCAGCAGGCGATCGATCAGAAGGTCGACGGGATTGCTGTGACACTCGCCAAGCCTGACGCGCTCAAGGACGTGCTCAAAAAGGCTGAGGATGCGGGTATTCCTGTGGTCAGCTTGAATTCCGGTGAGGATGTCTTCAAGCAGGTGGGCGCCTTTACCCACTTCGGTTCGGATGAAAAAGTTGCCGGAGCGGCGGTGGGAACCAGATTGGCCTCTGACGGCGTCAGCCACCCGATCTGCGTCATCCAGGAACAGGGCAATGTCGCCCTGGAGGCCCGGTGCGCCGGCGTGAAATCCAAGGTTCCCGGGACTGAGATCGTCTACGTGCAGGGCACGGACATGACTCAGGTCTCGTCCACCGTTACAGCCAAGCTGCAGTCGACCCCCAGTGCCGACGCCATCATTGGTCTGGGTGCGCCCTTCACCCTGACCATCCTGAAGGCGGTGGACTCGCTCAACCTGCAGGACAAGGTCAAGATCGCATCCTTCGACCTTAACGGCGAGCTGAATCAGGCGATCATAGACGGCAAGGTGCAGTTCACCGTTGACCAGCAGCCGTGGCTGCAGGGCTATGACTCGGTGGATGCGCTCTGGCAGGTCGCCCGGGGCGGATTCAAAGTCGGTGGTGGGCTTCCGGTGCTGACAGGTCCGGCCATTATCGACAAGTCCAACGCCACTGCGGTGCTGAAGTTCGCCCAGGATGGCATCCGCTAAGGATGCCTTGAGCGCGGTGCCCGGGACACAGCGTCCCGGGCGCCGGCCAAACAAGGAGAATCAAATGGCAACTCTCGTGCAAGTCCCCAAGCTGGACGAACGTGTAGGTAAACGCAGTGCCGTCCAGAATCTGTTGGGCCGTCCCGAGGTCGGCGCCCTGGTAGGCGCCATCGTCCTCTTCGTCTTTTTCTCATTCGCGGCTCCGGTCTTTCTGCAGCCGAATTCCTTCGCCACGGTGCTCTACGGTTCCTCGACCATCGGGATCATGGCAGTGGGAGTGTCCCTGCTGATGATCGGTGGGGAATTCGATCTCTCGGCCGGCGTCGCGGTGATCAGCTCCGCGCTTACTGCATCCCTCTTCAGCTGGTACTTTTCCATGAACGTCTGGGTTGGCGTGGGCCTGGCCTTGGTCGTCTCCCTCACGATCGGGTTCGTCAACGGTTGGATCCTGATCAAGACAAAGCTGCCCAGCTTCATCGTCACCCTGGCCACTTTCCTGATGCTGACCGGCCTGAACCTGGCGCTGACACGGCTGATCGGCGGCAGTGTCGCCACACCGTCGATCGCCAACATAGACGGCTACAAATCGGCGCAGACGGTCTTCGCCAACGACTTCGTCGTCGGCGGGGTGGATCTGAAAAGCCCCGTCTTCATTTGGATCATCCTCGTTGCCGTCGCGTCCTGGCTGCTGCTTCGCACCAAGATCGGGAACTGGATCTTTGCTGCCGGCGGGGATTCCAACGCCGCACGTGCCGTAGGGGTACCCGTGAAGGCCACGAAAATCGGACTATTCATGGGCGTCGGTTTCTGCGGATGGGTGTTGGGCATGCACAACCTGTTCGCCTTCGACGCGGTCCAGTCCGGCGAAGGCATCGGCAATGAATTCCTGTACATCATCGCCGCGGTCATCGGAGGCTGCCTGCTCACCGGAGGCTACGGTTCGGCGATCGGCGGTGCCATTGGTGCCTTCATCTTCGGCATGGCCAACAAGGGCATCGTCTATGCGCAGTGGAACCCGGATTGGTTCAAGTTCTTCCTGGGACTGATGCTGCTGCTGGCCACCATCGTGAACCTCATTGTCAAACGCCGCGCGGAATTGAAGTAGAAAGGGGCCGGCCGTTATGAGTGTCGAGCCGATCAAACAGGAAACCCTGCTGCAGAACGAGCAAGACCCGCTGACCCACACCCCGGTGCACCTGATGCAGCTGGACAACGTCGGCAAGCACTACGGAAACATCATCGCCCTCAGCGATGTCACCATGGCCGTGGACAACGGGCGAGTCACCTGCGTCCTGGGCGACAACGGCGCCGGCAAGTCCACCCTGATCAAGATCATTGCAGGCCTGCATCAGCACGACGAGGGCACGTTCAAAATCATGGGTCAGGAGCGCAGGCTCAGCAGCCCCCGCGAAGCCCTCGATGCCGGTATCGCCTCGGTCTACCAGGATCTGGCGGTGGTGCCGCTGATGCCTATCTGGCGCAACTTCTTCCTCGGCTCTGAACTTACCGCCGGCAAAGGCCCGTTCGAGCGGATAGACGTGCGCGGGATGAAGGAAATCACGAAGAAAGAACTGGCAGAGATGGGCATCGATCTGCGCGACGTGAACCAGCCTATCGGCCAGCTCTCGGGCGGAGAGCGGCAGTGCGTGGCTATTGCCCGCGCCGTCTACTTCGGTGCCAAGGCGCTTATTCTGGACGAGCCGACGGCCGCCCTGGGCGTGAAACAGTCAGGTGTGGTGCTGCGTTACATTCTGCAGGCCCGCGACCGCGGACTTGGGGTCATCTTCATCACTCATAACCCACACCACGCCTATCCCGTCGGCGACAGGTTCCTGATCCTCAAGCGCGGAAAGAGCATCGGCTACTACGACAAAAAAGACATCAGGCTCGATGAACTCACGGGACTGATGGCAGGCGGTGCCGAACTGCAGGAACTGGCCCACGAACTCACCGAACTTGGCGGCCACAGCGACGTCGTCAATGAGGTGGAGTCCGAAGTAGGCAGCGGCGGCCGGTTGCCATGATTGCCGGCGGGAGGGGCAGACGTACGCGATGAGCACTACCCGCCCGTCAGTGCTCATGTGCTCAACCCACTCATGAATACATACACAAGCGGTTAAAAGGAAAAGCGGAACCCTAGGGAAAGGACGGGCCAGTGGCCTATTTCGACCATGCTGCACCAAGGAGGGACCGGCCTGTGCGCCTCGGGCTGATCGGCGCCGGCTGGATGGGGGCGTTCCATGCGGAGAGCATCGCCTGGCGCATTCCCGGAGCCATCCTGGAGGCTATCGGGGACCCGGACGTGGACACAGCCTCTGACTTGGCAGATCGGTTGGGGGTCGCAAAGGTAAGCGCTGATGCCGCTGACCTGCTGGACGACCCGGAGATTGACGGCGTCATCATCGCCAGCCCGGCCCGCTTCCACGCGGGACTAATCGGACAGGCGGCGCGGGCCGGTAAGGATATCTTCTGCGAAAAGCCCGCCGGGCTGACCTTGGCTGAACTGGACCTGGCGCTGGATGAAGTCGAGAGGGCTGGCGTGCATTTCCAGATCGGTTTCAACCGCAGGTATGCGGAGGATTTCAGCGCAGCCAAGCAGCAGATCTCCTCAGGGGCTGTCGGAGTCCCGCAATTGCTCCGCTCGCTGACCAGGGACCCGGGTACGGGCAGCATTGCCACCGCGGCCAAGGTGCCGGCCTGGACAATCTTCCTTGAGACCCTGATTCATGATTTCGATACCTTGAATTGGCTCAACGCCGGTGCCGAACCGGTTGAGGTTTACGCCATCGCCGACGCGCTGGTGGAGCCGGATTTCAAAGACCAGGGTTTCCTGGACACAGCGGTCGTCACCATCCGCTACAGTAACGGCGCCATCGCGGTGGCCGAGGCCAGCTTCAGCGCCCTGTACGGTTACGACGTCCGGGGCGAGGTCTTCGGTTCCAAGGGCATGGTGCAGGCAGGGCGCGCTACCGAGAACTGGATGCGCAGCTACGGCGCCGACGGTGTAACTGCAGCTACCCCACGGCTGAATGTGGAGCTATTTGCCCAGGCCTACACCGCCGAGCTGGCCGATTTTGCCTCCATCGTGGACGTCCGGCGAAACGGCGGACCCGCCAAGGGAAGTGACCCCGCACAGGTGCCGGGTCCCGCGGATGCGAGGCGTGCATTGCGCATTGCCATGGCCTGCATTGAATCCGCCAGGCTTGGTATTCCGGTGGCACTGCATACGGTGGCGGAATCAGTGCCGATGGAAGCCTCCTGATGCGGCTGGCAGTCTGCGCCGAAATGATCTTTACTGGGTTGCCCTTCACCGAACGCGTCCGGCGCATCCACGACGCCGGGTTCGATGTGGAATTGTGGGATTCGCGGACCAAAGACATCCCGGCACTTAAGGCTACAGGCGCGGTGTTTTCCTCCATGACCGGATACAGTGCGGGAAGCCTGGTGGACCCCAGCACGGCCGATCACCTGGTCCGCACAGCGGAAGAAGTGATTCCCGCGGCTCTTGAGCTGGGCGTGAGCAGGATGGTGGTGCACAGCGCGGAACTGGTGAACGGCCATGCAGCCCGTCCCGTCCACCGGAGCACCGGGAGGATGTGGATTACCGGGGCACGGACGCTGGAGCGCCTCGGAGCCCTGGGCGCTAAATACGGTGTGACTTTCTGTCTTGAGAACCTCAACACCGTCCTGGACCACCCGGGGATTCCACTGGCCCGGGCCAAGGACACCTTGGCATTGGTGGAAGCCGCGGGCCACCCGAACGTCAAGATGATGCTGGACCTCTACCATGCGCAGCTGGGGGAGGGGAACCTCATTGAGCTGGTCCGGTCGTCGATGCCCTATCTCGGTGAAGTCCAGATCGCGGATGTTCCGGGCAGGTGTGAACCCGGCACGGGCGAAATCAACTTTAGTGCGATATTCCGGGCACTTGAGGAGGCCGGTTACACCGGAACTGTGGGCATGGAGGCCTGGGCCCAGGATGGCAGCGATCAGGCGATGGCCGCCTTCCGGAGTGCCTTCACCCCTGCGGCATAGCCGCTTATTTCCGGTTGCTGCCTCAACCCGGACGTCAATACAGTGCAACAGAAAAGGAACCCATGAAAGAGGTAACGCTGGGCCTGGTCGGCGTGGGCCGCATCGGCGTCATGCACGCGAACAACATCCCTGCCCTCAACGACACGCTGCTTCCACGCGGAGTCAAGGTCCGGCTCAAGCTAACCGACATTGCTGCCGACCACGCGCGGACTGTCGCAGCCGGCCTCGGGGCGGAGTTTCTGCCCTCCGTTGAAGACATGATTGCCTCCGGCGTGGATGGCTTGGTGATCGCAACCGGCACCGGCACGCACCCTGCTCTGATCATGGCCGGCGTTGATGCCGGCGTCCCGGTGTTCTGCGAAAAGCCGGTGGCCCTGAATGCGGCTGATTCGCTGCCTGTCCTGGACTACATTGCGGCAAAGGGTGGTACCGTCCAGGTTGGCCATCAGCGCCGGTTCGATGCCGGCTATCTGGAAGCCAAACGGGCCTTGGAGGCCGGCGAGCTCGGCTGGATCCATTCGCTCCGCGCCGTCACCGGTGACACCGCACCGCCGCCGGTGGAGTTCCTGGCTGGCTCCGGTGGTATGTTCAGGGACTGCTCGGTGCACGATTTCGACATCCTCCGCTGGATCACCGGCCGTGAAATCGTTGAAGTCTACGCCAAGGGGTCCAACAACGGTGATCCGGCCATCGGGGAGGTGGGGGATGTAGATACCGCGCTTGCCGTCGTGACGTTCGACGACGGGACGGTGGGGACCGTCTCCGCGACCCGCTACAACGGCGCCGGGCATGATGTGCGGCTGGAGATCCAGGGAGCAAAGGGCAGCATGATGGTTGGGCTCGACGCCCAAAGCGCGCTGCGCTCGGCCGAACCGGGAGTCACCTTCCCGTCGGGGGAGCCACATCGGACCTTCGCCGAGCGGTTCGAGCAGGCCTACCGGTCCGAACTCATGGCGTTCGTGGAACTGATTCTCGGCCTGCGGCCCAACCCGTGCAGTGCGGCGGAAGCGGTCGCCGCGTCCAAGGTGGCGGATGCGGCGCAGGAATCTCTGGAGACCGGTGTGCCCGTCAAGGTCCCGCTCTAAGCAAGTGCTTCACCGCCTCAGTAGGCTGAAGCGGTGAACTCCGTTACTTCGCCCAACCCGCGCAGCCTGGACGTGGATGACCTCGCTCGCTTCGACGCCCTGGTGGACCGCGGAGCGACGTCCATGCACGGCTGGCATCTGCACTCGGTGGACCTGCGCGAACGGACCGAGCAGCTGGCGCGGATGACCTCGGCCGGTGCCGTGTTCCTGGGCTGCCGTTTCGCCCCGGGTGTGGAGGAGAGCCTGCGCTCGGGCGGTGCGCTGATCTTCCCGCATCTGCCCGGCGTCCCGTTCGAGCCCTACCGCGGCCGGCTCTACACCGGGAAGGAACTCTATGCGGGGGTGGAGAATTCCACCTACGAGCAGACCCCTGACGCCCGGATCTACCAGTGGAGCCTGCAGGAGGGGATGAACCGGAGCCTGGATGCCACCTTGGCCACTGCCATGCATGACCACGCGATTGGCGATGCGCTGGAGCAGGCGCTGCGCGACGGCGAGCTGTCCGGACGCCGCACGGTGGGTGTGATGGGCGGCCACGTGGCGGCGCGCGGCAGCAGGAATTACGACGACGCCGCCCGGCTGGGACGGTTGCTGGCCCGGCACGGCTATCTGGTGGCGACCGGGGGAGGGCCGGGGGCGATGGAGGCGGCGAACCTGGGTGCTTATCTCTCGGCCCACGACGACGGCGTCCTAGCCGCTGCACTGGCAGAGCTGGCCGTTGTCCCAGGCTTCCGCCCCTCCATCTCGGCTTGGGCACGCGCCGCCGACGCCGTCGTCGACCGCTATCCCGATGGGGTCACCAGCCTGGGCATCCCCACCTGGTTCTACGGGCATGAGCCGCCCAATCTGTTCGCGACCCACATCGCCAAGTACTTCGCCAACGCCATCCGCGAGGCCGTGCTGCTGGCCCGCTGCGACGGCGGCATCGTCTTCCTGCCCGGCGCCGCCGGGACGGTGCAGGAGATCTTCCAGGATGCCTGCGAAAACTACTACGCCGCCCCGGAAACCGTCGCGCCGATGGTCCTGGTGGGCGAGCGGCACTGGCGCCAGGAGCTGCCGGTCTGGCAACTGATGCAGCGGCTCGCAGCGGGCCGGCCGATGGAAGGGCATGTCTACTGCGTCGACACGGTGGAGGAAGCGGTGGGCGTGCTGGCGGAGGTGGCATCCTAACGGCAGCCAGCCGTTGCCGCCGGAAACCTCGACCTGTTGACGGCCCAGCGGCGGCGGCGTAAATTCGCGCTCATGGCCAATTCCGTTGACTACTTCGAAGTCGCCTCCCCTGACCCGGAGGGAACCAAGGCGTTCTACCGGCAGATGTTTGACTGGCAGATCGGCGAGCCCTCGCCGGCGGACTATTCGATGGTGAACAGCACCGAGGGTGGTGTCTGGGACACCTCGCGGACCGGAGGCGGCAACTGGGCCATCTTCTACGTCCACGTCGCCGATGTGCACCAGGCCGTCGAGAAGGCGCAGAGCCTCGGGGCCACCGTGGTCCTGCCGATCACGTCCAATCCCGCCATCGAGTTTGCCCACCTGGCCGATCCGCAGGGCAACCGGTTCGGCGTCTGGCGGCCCCGCAGTGAAGGTTAGCCGCCGGCCACCCGCCGCAGGTTAGCCGCCGGCGGCCAAGGGCAAGCTATCTGGTTAGCCCGCCGCCGCCATGTCCGGGTTGGTGCTGCAGACGCTCTCGCTGGACAGCCGGCTCTTATCCGTGCCGGCATCGTAGGTGAACTTGATGCCGTCGCGGGTGACGGCGCTGATTTCCTTCTGTGCTGCGACGCCTGCGGTGGGAATCGCATCCCAGCCTCCTTCGCCGCCCACCTGGGCACCCTGGCTCTTCCAGTGCTCGGCCATCTTCTTCACGGCCGCGTCCGCGTCCTTGACCGCAGGTCCCAGCAGAGTCACCGAATACTGCCAGGCCCGTTGCACCTGGCCGCAGTCATGGGCGCTGAAATCTGACGCCAGTGCGGCATCCCACGGTTTCTGAGAACGGTACGTCCAGGCTCCGCCCGCCTCGCTGAGCGTGTCCGAAACCGAGTCTGTGAACTGTTTGAGGACGTCCTTGGCGGGTTGGTTGACCACCACCTTGCCGTCGTTGTTGCTGCCGGGTGGACCTCCAGCAGCCGTTGCGCTGCAGCCGGTCATTCCCGCCCAGAGAACCAGGGCACAGGCAACCAGGGACAGGTGTGATTTCCGCAAAACGTTCCCTCCAGCCAGCCCGGTCCGGAGCGGGCCGGGCTCGATGTGTTCCGGCTGACAGTCTAATGGCGGAGGCTTGGAGCTTGCTGGCACTGCGGCGGTGTTGGTGGACGGCCCTGGATGTGGTCAGCGTGCCGGGCTGGTGCCGCCGAGCCGGCCGGTGACGCGGCGGGCGGCCGCAGCGCAGGCCTCGCCAAGGGCCTGCAGGGTTTCCGGGGAGATCCGGAAGCGGGGCGCCGGGATCAGGACCGAGGCCGCAATATCCCCACGGTGGTCGTAGACCGGCGCGGCCACGCCCACCTCGTCCAGCGAGGTCTCGCCGTAGTTTGTCGCATAGCCCCGGGCCGCGGCCTCCTTGAGCCGGAGCAGATAGGCTTCCAGGCCGTCGTCGTCCAGTCCCGGGAAGGCTATGGTGCCGCTGCGGATCAGGGACCGGACCCGCTCGGGATCCTCCGCTGCCAGGAAGACCTGCACAGACGAGCTGAGCGCGTCGGTGTAGCGCGTGCCCAGCGGGGCGGTGTGCTTGACCTGGTGGGGGCTGGCGATCTGCTCGACGCACATGGATTCGGTGCCGTTCCAGACCATCAGGGCGCTGGTTTCCCCGGTGCGTTCGGTGAGCTCGCGCAGCACCGGGTAGGCGACGCGGCGCTCATCGAGTTCGGCCAGCAGGGGACCGGCGACGGCGATCAGGCCCAGACCCAGCCTGAAGCGGCGGGTATCCGGGTCGCGCTCCACCAGGTTTTCCGCCTCCAGGGTGGCCAGGATCCTCGAGACCGTGCTCTTGTGCAGCCCGATCCGGGAGGCAATTTCGGTCACGCCGAGCAGCGGTTCATCGACGGAGAAGGAGCGCAGCACGGCAATGGCGTTGACGACCACGGAGGTGCCCCGGCCCTCGCCGTTGGCCTCGTTGGTCGGTTCCGAGTCAGTATTCTTTGCCGGTGTCATAATGGTCTCCATCTTTCCGTATTAAGCTGCCAAGGCGGCGCCACAGATGCTGTGGCGCCGCCTTGGTCCACAGGCTCAGGCGCCGATGATGTTGTATTCCGGGCCGAACGGGAACTTGGTGATGTTCTCCGCGCCGTCCGCCCCGACCACCAGGATGTCGTGTTCGCGGTAGCCGCCCGCGCCCGGCTGGCCGTCCAGCACCGTGATCATCGGTTCCATCGAGACCACCATGCCCGGCTCCAGCACGGTCTCGATGTCCTCGCGCAGCTCCAGTCCGGCCTCACGGCCGTAGTAGTGGCTGAGCACGCCGAAGGAGTGGCCGTAGCCGAAGGTGCGGTTGGCCAGCAGGCCGCGGTCCACGTAGATCTCGTTCAGTTCCGCGGCGATGTCCTTGCAGACGGCGCCCGGCTTGATCAGCTCCAGGCCCCGCTTGTGCACCTGAACGTTGATGTTCCACAGCTCCAGCGACCGGGCATCCGGTTCGCCATAGAACAGGGTCCGCTCCAGCGCCGTGTAGTAGCCGGAGGTCATCGGGAAGCAGTTCAGCGACAGGATGTCGTGTTCCTGGATCTTGCGGGTGGTGGCCCAGTTGTGCGCGCCGTCGGTGTTGATACCGGACTGGAACCAGACCCAGGT